>NZ_JAEHQE010000007.1:0-132349 GCF_016238545.1 Proteus sp. PR00208
GTATAAAGTTGATCACCCTAAATGTTGCAAGTATGTTTTACAAATATTTCCATTTTGATTCAATAATTGGGATTTGGTTAACATATTTTTCACAAAATATCCCAATAAAGATGTTTTTGATTGTTAAATAAACAGAAAAATCAATTATTTTTGTAAAATTGTAATAAAATTTGAGCTAAAGCAGTTTATTTTATTTTTTTATGATTATGATAGATAATTAACATTTCTTTCGTTGGGAGACTAAAATGGCAGACGCAATTAATCGTTGTAGTGCAGAAGAAACCGCTGCTTGCTGTTGTGTAGATGTGGGTACTATTATTGACAATAAGAATTGCACAGCGTCATATCAGCATGTCTTCGCTGATAAAGTACAGGCGCAAGCAATGTTAGATCAACTTAGTGCAAAAGCACAATCTATCGCTTCAGAGCCTTGCAAAATTAATCAACAATTTGCTGATGTTGATGGTGGTGTTCAACTAACCGCTGATTTTACATTCTCTTGTGAAGCAGAAAACCTAATTTTCCAGCTGGGATTACGTTAATCCTCTGAAATTAATAGATTTAAGGCTGTTGAAATTCAACAGCCTTTTTTATCTCTCTCGATCACACCATTATCTTTTCTATCATTATTGTTAAGTTTCAGACATTTCATCGAAATATTGAGCGCTAACTCCCACTTCTCGTAAAATGACGTTTCTGAAAAGTGAAATTTTTGTTAACACTATTATCAGGTCAGACCTCTTTGGTGTTAGGAAATCATTTTGTCAGGAGCCGTTATGAAGTCATCAACGAACAGTGCTATGAAAGATCGCATCGCCATTGTCAGCGGGCTACGTTTACCTTTTGCTAAACAAGCGACTGCGTATCGAGGAATACCTGCGGTTGAATTAGGGCGTTCAGTGGTTCAAGAATTAGTGACTCGCAATGAAATTCCTCCCGAAATTATTGATCAACTTGTTTTCGGACAAGTGGTTCAAATGCCAGAAGCACCTAATATTGCTAGAGAAATAGTGCTCGGTGCAGGATTAAGTGTAAAAACTGATGCTTATAGTGTAACAAGAGCATGTGCAACAAGCTTTCAGGCGATTGCTAATGTTGCTGAAAGTATGATGGCAGGACATGTCTCTGTCGGTATTGCTGGTGGCGCAGATTCGTCTTCAGTTTTGCCTATTGGTGTTAGTAAAAAGCTTGCAGATGTTTTATTAAGTCTTAATAAGGCTAAATCATTAGGTCAACGATTAAGTTATTTAAGCCAATTACGATTTCGAGATTTGCTCCCTGTAGCGCCTGCCGTTGCTGAGTATTCAACAGGATTACGCATGGGAGACACCGCAGAGCAAATGGCAAAGACTTATCATATTTCTAGAGTTGCTCAAGATGAATTAGCACATCGTTCCCATCAATTAGCAACTAAAGCATGGGAGATGGGAAAACTAAATGATGAAGTGATGACCGCTTTTTTTCCGCCTTACAAAGAAGGTTTCCATCAAGATAATAATATCCGTAAAAACTCTGTTCTTGATTCTTACGCCAAACTAAAACCGGCATTTGATCGTCGACATGGTAGTGTCACCGCCGCAAACAGTACGCCATTAACGGATGGCGCAGCCGCGGTATTAATGATGAAAGAATCTGTTGCTAAAAGTCTTGGTTATCAACCTTTAGGTTATTTACGCAGTTATGCTTTTACAGCGACAGATGTCTGGAAAGATATGCTATTGGGGCCATCATATGCCACACCACTTGCGCTTTCTCGCGCAGGTCTTGCATTGAGTGATCTAACGTTAATTGATATGCATGAAGCTTTTGCCGCACAAACACTCAGTAATTTGACGCTGTTTGCCAGTGAACGGTTTGCTAAAGAGCAACTAGGATTATCCAAGGCGATTGGAGAAGTGGATATGGATAAATTTAATGTACTAGGCGGTTCTATTGCTTATGGACATCCCTTTGCTGCGACTGGCGCAAGAATGGTCACACAGACACTACATGAGCTTAAACGTCGAGGTGGAGGTTTTGGGTTAACCACTGCTTGTGCTGCGGGTGGATTGGGTGCAGCGATGATTTTGGAGGTGGAATAATGGAACAACAAACAACACTAGAAAAATCATCTGTTTTTCAGTTCTCAGTTCGTAATGACAAAGTGGGTGTTATCAGCATCGATGTTGTTGGTGAAAAAGTAAACACGCTAAAAGCAGAGTTTGTGCAGCAATTTCAAGATGTTTTAAGGCAAGCTCAGCAACATTCTGGTGTAAAAGGATTAATTATCACCTCAGGTAAAACAGACAGTTTTATTGCGGGTGCGGATATCTCCATGATTGCGGGTTGTAAAACTAAAGAAGAGGCGAGTGCATTAGCAAAAGCAGGACAGGATCTTTTTACTCAACTTGAAAACTACCCATTGCCAGTTGTGGCCGCTATTAATGGCGCATGCCTTGGCGGAGGGCTTGAATTGGCCTTAGCCTGTCATGGGAGAATTTGTTCTGATAATAGCAAAACGCGTTTAGGGCTTCCTGAAGTGCAACTTGGATTGCTGCCTGGTTCCGGTGGTACTCAACGCTTACCACGTCTTATTGGTGTGACATCTGCGTTAGATATGATCTTAACGGGGAGACAAGTTAATGCGAAGAGAGCCTTAAAATTAGGTCTTGTAAATGATGTTGTCTCACAAGATATTCTATTAGAAGTTGCTGCTAAATGGATTTTATTGGGTAAAAAAGAACAGAAAAAACATTCAGTGATGGATCGTTTTTGGGCCAATACAACGTTAGGTAGAAATATTCTTTTTGGGCAAGCGAAAAAACGTACATTGGCAAAGACAAAAGGCCACTATCCAGCAGCAGAGCGTATTCTTCATGTTATAGAACGTGGTCTTGAAAAAGATATTCAAGCAGGGTTTAAAGAAGAGGCAAATGCGTTTGGTGAACTTGCTATGACGCCAGTTTCATCTGCATTAAGACATCTCTTTTTTGCTTCTACGGCACTTAAGAATGAGACAGGATCATCCGAAAAACCAGATAATTTGCATCATATCGGTATTTTAGGTGGTGGATTAATGGGTGGTGGTATTGCCTTTGTCACGGCGACAAAAGGTAATTTACCAGCAAGAATTAAAGATATCAGTGATAAGGGAATTGCTCAGGCACTTAATTATAGTTGGAAAGCGCTTTCAGCCAAAGTGAGTAAAAAAAGATTATCTGCACGTGAACGTCAGCGCCAAATGGGGTTGCTCTCGGGCTCCTTGGATTACAGCGGTTTCCATCAATCAAATATTATTGTTGAAGCTGTTTTTGAAGATCTTGCTTTAAAACAGAAGATGGTCGCAGATATTGAAGGCGTGGGGAAAGGTAAAATTATTTTTGCTTCAAATACCTCTTCGCTTCCTATTCATAAAATTGCAGAAACAGCAAAATACCCAGAAAAAGTGATCGGGCTTCACTATTTTAGTCCAGTAGAAAAAATGCCTTTGGTTGAAGTTATTCCACATGAAAATACGGATGAAAAAACGATTGCTACAACGGTAGCTTTTGCTAAAAAACAGGGCAAAGTTGCAATAGTTGTTGGTGATAAACCTGGATTCTACGTCAACCGTATCCTTGCTCCTTATATCAGCGAAGCATTGACCTGCTTAGTACAGGGGGAGCCTATTGAGAATATTGATAAAGCACTTGTCCAGTTTGGTTTCCCTGTAGGGCCTATTCAGTTATTGGATGAAGTGGGTATTGATATTGGCACAAAAATAACACCAATATTAGTGAATGCATTTGGTGAAAGATTTGCCTCTCCTCCTGCTGTGGATGCCATTATTGCTGATGATAGAAAAGGTCGTAAAAATGGACGAGGTTTTTATCTTTATGCAAAACATGCATTACCTTTCTCATTCAGTAAAAATAAAAAACAACCTGATCCAGCCATATATCGACTATTACAAATTAAGCCTAAAAACCAATTGTCTTCCTCTGAAATTACGGAACGCTGTTTATTATTAATGTTAAATGAAGCGGTTCGTTGTTTAGATGAGAATATTATAAAGCAACCACGAGATGGTGATATTGGTGCTGTATTTGGTATCGGTTTTCCTCCTTTTTTTGGTGGCCCATTCCGTTATATGGACAGTATGGGAACAACAAAGGTGGAAGAAAAACTTAACCAACTTGCCGATAAATATGGAGAAAAATATCGCCCTTGTGAGCGTTTAGTGGAAATGGCTAAACGAAATGAACGTTTTTACGATTAATATCATCTCTTTACCATTGCTTTTTCCTTTTGTGACATTTGTTTTGATTGAGGCGCTTAGGCGCCTTTTTTCTTGTACTCTTTGCGTCAGATTAATAATTGGTGAATTTTTAATGGAAAAAGAGGTCGAAAGTGTTAATTATAGCCAGATATGGCAAAATAGTTATTTGAAAATAAATTTAAAAACAAAGCTTTTTAAAATAAAATTCTGAAAATGATGTTAATTTGTAAACCAAGGGCATGACCTTAAAAAGATTAATAATGCTATTGCAATTAGGGTATTGACGATTTTATATGGGAACATATTGATTTAAAATGAATTAAATTAAGTATCTTACAAGTGTAAATACCAGTAATTACAAAAATAAAATAGGTTTAATAATTTACTATGCAAATTTTTATTATGCGCCACGGAGAAGCGGCTCTTGATGCTGCTAGCGATGCACTAAGACCACTGACTGAACGTGGGAAAAGTGAATCAATAAAAATGGCTGAATGGATGACAACGCAGGGACATACAATCGATTATGTTTTAGTTAGTCCTTATTTACGTGCTCAACAGACATTGGATGCCGTAAAAGCAGATTTAGCGCTACCTAGTAAAATAGAAATAGATGATGGGCTTATCCCCGGTGGTAATCCTTCACATGTTGCACATTACTTACGTGCCTTGGGAGATACAGGATATAAAAATATTCTTGTTATTTCTCACTTACCTTTAGTTGGCTATGTTGTCGCTGAACTCTGCCCAGCTGTGTGTGCTCCTATGTTTTCAACATCAACCATTGCTTGTGTTGATTTTGACTTATCAAAAGGAGCAGGGGAGTTGCTATGGCAAGTGTCACCCTCAACATTGAAATGAAATTTAAATCAATTATCTAAGAAAGTAATTAACACCTTATTTCACCTGATAGGTGATTTAAGGGTTAATGCGATAGAATTTTTGGGGTTTAGCGGCGAGCGATATCGTCGTTTTCCACTAAGACTAATAATGCAGCATCGCCTCCCCATTCTTTTGGGGCTTGATGAAAAGCGATTACATCAGGGTGTTGTGCTAACCAAAGTGGCGTTTGTTGTTTTAAAATATGTTTGCCATGACCATGCATAATACAGGCACAATAAACATGCTCTCGTCTACATGCCGCAATTAATGCGCCAATCTCTTGTTTTGCAATTAGTTGTGTTAATCCATGCAAATCTAGAAAAAACTCAGGTACATAATCACCACGACGTAGTTTTTTTAATTCATAAGCATTAGCGCCTTCTCTTAAATAGCGCATGGGGCCTTCTGTGGCTAAGTTAGGTTGAAATTCATCTGAAAAATAATAAGAGGCGTCAACTTGCTCTTGTTGTAAACGTTCAACAGCGTAGTGTGTCACTTTTTTACGTTTTGGTGAATGAAGTATTTTATCTTGAGCTAATTTCTTAGTGCCTTTTATCATCTCCTGAAATAACTCAATTTCAGAAGGTGGCAATGAAAATTTTTTATTCATTTTTTACGATTCTTCATAGTGTTACTGTCTTTATCAGGCAATAGTACATGAAATAGTGTTAGAGATAAAAAATATAGACTATAAATTTAGCATAAAAAAAGGCAGGGAATTTACCCTGCCGAAATAGTCACATAGTTAGCAAATATAGGCTGGTTAACAAGTTGCTCTACTCATGATATCTGTGGAACATAAAACGTTGTTATATCTTCAGGTTGCGATAAAAAACGATAAATTGATATCAAAAATAGTCTTTAAAATTAGCTATTTGCTTTAAAATGACTGCATATCGAATGAAAAAAATCTATAGGCGCATTTAGTACACAGTTAATTCTTTCATGTTTTAAGTATGGTTCAATTTCATTAACTTGCTAATAAAAGTTAAATTAAAAGTATAAAACACTAATTTTTATTTATGGGTAGATCGTAAATTTTGCTTTTAATTAGCTGATTGAAGTTTAAAACCATAGTAAGTGTATGGTTATGGTAAAGAGAATAATAATGTAGTGATGTTTTTTTATGGTTTCCCGCTGATTTATCGCCATCTTCATGGCAAACTACAGACTTTCTATTTCTTCAGAGGACAACAGTTTTGGATATAACACTAAAAGAGGAAGCGGTTGCTGGTCTAAGCACTATCCTAGATATGTTACGTTGGGCTATGAGTCAGTTTAATTCATCTGATATTTATTATGGTCATGGCACAGATAACGCGTGGGATGAAGCATTACAGCTTGTATTACCAACCATTGCACTTCCTTTAGATATTCCAGATGCACTGTTATCAACCAAGTTAACAACTTCTGAAAAGATGGAAATCATTACGCTTATCGAAAGCCGAATTGAGCAAAAAATTCCAGTCCCTTATTTAACTCATAGCGCTTGGTTTTGTGGTCACGAATTTTATGTTGATGAACGTGTGCTTATCCCTCGCTCTCCTATTGGTGAATTAATCAATAACCATTTTGATGGTTTAATTCAGCAAGAGCCAACACGCATTCTCGACTTATGTACGGGAAGTGGCTGTATTGCGATTGCTTGTGCTCATGAGTTTGAAGATGCTGAAGTCGATGCGGTTGATATTTCTGAAGATGCTCTGGAAGTGGCTGAATTTAACATTGAAAATCATGGTTTAGTGCATCGTGTTTATCCAATGCAATCAGATCTATTTAACGCTATTGTTCCAACGCCTTACGATATTATTGTGACAAATCCTCCGTATGTCGACGTCGAAGATATGGGTGATTTACCTGATGAATACCAAGTTGAACCTGAATTAGCATTAGCTTCGGGTATTGATGGTCTAGATATTACGAGACAAATCCTACTAAAAGCCCCTGAATATCTGAGTGAAAAAGGTATTTTAGTCTGTGAAGTGGGTAATAGTATGGTTCATCTTATTGAGCAATTCCCAGAAGTTCCATTTACATGGCTTGAGTTTGAAAATGGTGGACTTGGTGTTTTCATGTTGACCCGTGAACAACTTGTTGAACACTCACACTGTTTTATCCAATGATAAACGTTGATGTAACAGCAATGAGACGGTAGATTGTTACTTATTGCAAATAACATATTGATAACATCACACAGTAAAAGATAGGAATAAAGGGATGGCAGGAAACAGTATCGGACAATTATTCAGAGTCACGACTTTTGGTGAGTCTCATGGTATTGCATTAGGTTGCATTGTTGATGGTGTACCTCCTGGATTGCCTTTAACAGAAGCTGACTTACAAGTTGATTTAGATAGACGTAGACCCGGAACATCACGTTATACCACTCAGCGCCGTGAACCCGACCAAGTGCGCATTTTATCAGGTGTATTTAATGGTGTTACAACAGGAACAAGCATTGGTTTACTGATTGAAAACACGGATCAACGTTCTCAAGATTACAGTGAAATCAAAGATGTTTTTCGTCCTGGTCATGCTGATTATACCTACGAGCAAAAATATGGTTTGCGTGATTATCGTGGCGGTGGGCGCTCTTCTGCACGAGAAACCGCAATGCGTGTTGCTGCTGGTGCAATCGCAAAAAAATACCTAAAAGAGAAAATGGGTATTGAAGTAAAAGGCTATCTTTCTCAACTAGGCCCAATTACTTGTGATCTTGTTGATTGGTCTATCGTTGAAACTAATCCGTTTTTCTGCCCAGATCCTTCTCGTTTAGAAGCACTTGATGAATATATGCGTGCGCTTAAAAAAGAAGGTAACTCGATTGGTGCAAAAGTGACTGTGGTTGCAGAGGGTGTGCCAGCAGGATTTGGGGAGCCAGTTTTTGACAGACTAGATGCAGACTTAGCACACGCATTAATGAGTATCAATGCTGTTAAAGGAATTGAAATTGGTGATGGTTTCGGTGTTGTGACATTAAAAGGCACTGAAAATAGAGATGAAATCACTAAGAGTGGTTTCACTAGCAACCATGCAGGTGGCATTTTAGGTGGAATTAGCAGTGGTCAGCCAATTGTTGCTCATATCGCTTTAAAACCAACATCTAGCATTACTATTGCTGGTAAAACGATAAATCGTGATGGCGAAGAAGTCGATATGATAACCAAAGGTCGTCATGATCCTTGTGTGGGAATACGCGCTATTCCGATTGCAGAGGCAATGATGGCAATTGTGTTGCTCGATCATGCATTGCGCCAACGTGGTCAATGTGGTGACGTTGTACCTCCATTAATGCAATGGTAATCATTCTACGTCAATAACGTAGTCGATAAACTGTTGTAAGTTTGATGTTAGCTTTAAAGGTGTGAGCGCCTAATTTTATTATGCTCAGATCGTGTTGCTGTAGCTTTTTTAAATAAATGAGATAAACACAGCAACACGTCCTTCATTCCTAATAATTCGGATAGATAAATGGATTGGCTCTTTTCAGATGGCATCTACCTTCTTCTCTTCTTTGTTGCTTTAATCGCAGGTTTTATAGATTCGATTGCTGGTGGTGGTGGGTTAATCACTATTCCAGCTTTGTTATCTGCTGGTATCCCGCCTGTTCAGGCTCTCGCAACGAATAAACTGCAATCGGTAGGTGGCTCGTTTTCGGCTACGCTCTATTTTATACGTCGAAAAGTTATTGATTTAAAAGCGCAGCGATTTGCAATTTTAATGACTTTTATTGGTGCGGTTTCTGGTGCCATGTTGGTGCAGTTTATTAATCCAGAAATCCTTAAACAAGCGCTTCCTATTCTTACCATAGCTATTGGTCTCTATTTTCTTCTTACTCCATCAATAGGCGCTCAAGACAGTAAACAACGTATTGGCTACTATACATTTGGTGCAGTGCTTGGTGGTGGCGTCGGTTTTTATGATGGTATTTTTGGACCAGGAACAGGCTCTTTTTTCGCTTTAGGTTATGTCATGTTACTTGGGTATAATCTCTCAAAAGCGACGGCTCATGCTAAGTTACTTAACTTCACCTCTAACTTTGGCTCTTTACTGTTTTTTATTATTGGTGGGCAGGTTATTTGGACTATTGGTTTAATTATGCTTTGTGGGCAGTTTATTGGCGCTCGCTTAGGTGCAGGTTTAGTCTTAACAAAAGGGCAAAAATTAATAAGACCTATGCTGGTCATTATCTCCTTTTTGATGAGCATCAAACTCATACATGACAATCATGGCGATACTATTGCACTTTGGTTTTCTGCTCTTTTTAATTAGGAATAGATGGTTTTTAAATGTCAGCACATCATTATCAACAGTTAATTGATATCTTTAATCAATGTTTTAGCGAAAGTTTCCAAACCCGTTTAGTTAAAGGGGATGATGAGCCGATTTATTTGCCTGCAAATGAAGAGACACCTTATCACCAAATTATTTTTGCTCATGGTTTTTATGCCAGTGCATTACATGAAATATCACATTGGTGTATCGCCGGAGAGGCTCGTCGTCAACAAGTTGATTATGGCTACTGGTATTGCCCAGATGGACGAGATGAAACCACTCAAGGACAGTTTGAAGTTGTAGAAATCAAACCTCAAGCATTGGATTGGTTATTTTGCCAAGCTGCTGGTTATCCTTTTAATGTCAGTTGTGACAATTTAGAAGGTAACTTTGAACCTGACCGCTATGAATTTAGAAATAAAGTTAGAGAACAAGTACTCGCTTATTTACGAGATAAAAACACGCCACCTCGAGCACAGCTATTTATTAATGCGTTACATTTGTTTTACAATACCTCAGAGCTAACGGAAGAGATGTTTCCTTATCAGGAAAATCCTTTAGTTAATTAAGGATTGCGAGAATAACTATCGCCTATCCACTGTGAAGGTTTTACCCAATAGGGTGGAGTCTGAAGTAGTAAGGTTGCTAGAACATACGTATTTATGCTTTGCTAATACAAGGTAAATATAAAAAAGTAGCAACATTATATATTGAGGATAAATAATGCTTTCTGAGTATGAAGCGTACTTATTAGATAAAATTGATAGCCGTGTTGAACATGCCTCTGACGATGAGTTATTTGCAGGCGGGTATTTACAAGGCCATATTACACTGGCTATTGCTGAACTTGAGCAAGAAAATAACACACAGTTAGAAGCGTTAAGAACGCGTGTAGAAGAGAGCATTCAAAAGGCGATAAAAGCAGGCGAGCTTTCACCTCCAGATCAAGCGTTAGTTTTGTCTACATGGCATGATTTAGTTAACTCAATTAATTAATTCGGCATGTCTACTAAGAGAACAACCGGCATAAATCGGTTGTTTTTTTCTTTCTTAAAATCTTATTAAGATCACTGCCTCTAAGTTATATTTAAGATATTTACTGTTGAATTAGATTGGTTTTTATACAAAAATTGATCCTTACTATTTATCAATTGTTTTTATTTGATTTTTCAAAGTCGATGTATCTCTCATTGATTAAGCATAATAGTGCTATCTTTTGTAACTCCTTGCCATTTCTGTAAAATTACTTTTAAATGTTTTTTAGGAATGTTTCTCGGGATGCAAATGATTTGCATAGAATATTTATGATAAGGATAACGATACGATGAAAAATTTCTTTAAAATAGGACTACTGACTAGCGCTGTTTTATTTTTATCTGCTTGTGATCAACTTGATTTAGATAATAAAAAAAATAAGTTTTATTACAGTAATCCAAGTGAAAAAGTCATTAGTTTTAGCGTCGATGGTAAAGAATATCATGTAGAGCCGGGTAAAAATGGCTACATAACACTATCACCTGGTGAGCATAATTTAAAAGATAGTGCCGGTAATGATGCTCGATTTATGGTTTATGACCATAATAATGGTGGCATATTAAATCCTGATAATTTTATGTATTACACCCTTTCTGAAGTTTATGCAGTAAAGGGAAAAACAGATCAATTTAAACCTGTCGATTACCCAGTTATTATTAATGGCTATGAATTTGAACTTCCAGTGCGTAGTACTAATGCCACATTAATTGATGGTAATGTTTTTCAGTGTACTTATGCCTTAGGCGAGCCATTTCCTAATGAAATCCGCACTCGCAATAAAAATAATGACGGTAGCATAAAAAACAAATGCTTTGATAAACCTGAATTTATTAAATATATTTCAGCGGAATACAGTAAAGATTTAGCTCCGTTTACTCAAGAAGATGAATATAACGATTCTGTTAATCTTGATTTAGACTATATGTTACCGACAGCAGAATTTACTGATCCTGATATTCAAGCTGAAGCAGAAGAGCTAGTTTCATTATTAAATCAAATTCAAGAAAGTGAAGATCCGAAGATCCATAAAACATTAAAAGATAAACTTTATAAGGCGACACTCGCTGTCTCTAGCGCGTATGCTAATAGAGCCGTGAAAGACTCTGTAGAAGACAACAAGTATTATAATCAGTTTATGGAAGATAGTGGTAAATTTCAATCTTATGGCATATTACCTAAAGATTAACGATTTAAAAAATAAGAAATTATTTTAGCTTTAACATAAGCCATCCTACGGGATGGCTTTTTAATAAATTAAGCATAAAAGTATAAAAACACCTGAGCTGGAAAAAGAGATGACAACAACACAAAACGAAATAAAAAATAACGATATTACTCTTCGCCCCACACAAATTGATGATGCAATTAAATTGCCTGCTATCGAGCAATCAGCAGGGCAACTTTTTAGTACTTTAGAAGATTTAAGTTGGATAAGTGAGAGTGGCGTACAAAGTGTTGAAAAACATTTAGCCTTTATTAACCATAAAGGGCATTGGGTGGCTGTTAATAGTGAGAATGAACCAGTTGGTTTTATTATGACGATGCCATTACCTGAAAGTTTATTTATTCATGAGTTGTCAGTGAGTGAAGCTTGGCAAAATAGAGGTATTGGTAAATTACTTATTCAAAAAGTAAAAAATGAAGCAAAGGCACATCAATTTAGTGCCGTTACGTTGACGACATTTCGCCATGTTCCTTGGAATGCGCCGTATTATCAACGCTTAGGTTTTTCTATTTTGTCAGAAAGCGAAATTCCTCATTCTTTGCAAGAAATCTTAAATAATGAAGTTGAAAGCGGGGGTTTTGTAAAAGAAACGCGCTGTGCAATGAAATTTGAGGTTTAGTTTTTTTATACAAAGAAACGTTTTTTAGCGAAAAACGCCGTAAACCCTCGGCCAATGCGGGTGGGGAGTAGTCACCATTAAAAGTAGCTACATTGTAGCTACATTTATGGCGTTTGGAGGTATGATATGAGTTATTTGGCTAAAATATTTTCTTTTATTATTAATAATCATTTCAATTAAGTGCTTCAATACTACTTATCACCTTGGCTATTTCACTTCAATCGGTTTTCCTCGTAGTAATGCTCTTACCCAAAAACGATTAGGGTGTAAGGCATTCAATACATCATCTTCAACCGGAAAAGGTTCATCAAAAATTTGACTTGCCAGAATTTCAGCTGATAAAGGCGCTGAACATAATCCACGAGAGCCCAACGCACTGATAATATAAAGTTGATGATAAGCAGGAGCTAAAGCGGGTGTTTGTCTTCTACGCTTAAATCTATCTAAGTGCGTGTATGCCACGCGCAATTTTTCGAAATCAGGTACTTCACCTAATAACGGTAGGTGATCGCGAATAGTGCAACGAATCCCAATTCGCGCTTCGTTTCGGCTAAAATCAACTTCTTTAACCCAAGGGGCTTTTGCTAAACACTGTATAAGATGAGCTTGGTTATTTTCTTGCTCTTGAGTCGAAATAGCTAAATCTAATCGATCGCGGCGAAAGCTTGCTCCTACACAATGCAAATTATCTTGGTGATCAACAGGCGTAAAATAGCCATCATAACAAAGTACCGTTTTTAGTTTTGATAATGTCTTTGTTGTTGGAATATGGCTAACTTGACCTCTAACTGCGCTAATGGGTAATTTTGCACTTTGAGTAAAGTCTGTGATTCGGTGTCCATTTGCCAAAATAACGCAATCATATTGTGATTGAAATTGTGTCGCACTCACTCCATCGTGATGAACAATATCTAAGCACCAAGATGCTTTCTGCGCACTTATTTGAGTGACTTGATGATTAAATCGCAACGTTAAACCTAATTGTTCAGCGTATTTTAATGTATTGATCGTGAGCTCAGTCGGTGAAAGCCATCCCGCTTGTGGGTAAAACAATGCATCACAATTAACATCTATTCCGCTGAGTTTATTGATTTCATTTTCATCGAGATAACATGCTATTTGAGCAAAAGGTATAGAATTATCCATAATTCTCTGTGCTTTTTTACGAACTTTCTCGTTATAAATAATCTGTGCGACACCAGACCATTGATGTGAAAAAGGAATACCTGCTTTACTCAAATTGTCATAAGTGCGATGAGCAAATAGAAATGCGGTTGTGAAAAATTGTTCTAGTTCATCGGATTTGCCATTAAGTAAAGGATATAACACACCTTGTCGATTGCCTGAGGCATTAGTTGCAGGTTGTTTATCTTCACAATATAAGGTGACATTGGCGCCTCTTCTTAGGCACGAAAGTGCCGTAAATGTGCTGGCAATACCGCCACCTATAATTGCAATATTCTGTGCTTTGGTTGCACTTGGTCTTGCATAGTAAGGGAGAAACTCAGGGGATGGAGTATGTGGAAAAACACCTGTCAGCATCTCTCTTTTTTGACCAAATCCTTTGATTTTATTTATCTCAAAACCAACATTTTGCAAACCTCGTTTGACGATCCCTGCGGCGGTAAATGTTGCAAATGTGCCGTTTTCTCTCATTGAATCAGCCATCGATTGAAAGAGAGTTTCACTCCACATTTGTGGATTTTTAGAAGGAGCAAAACCATCTAAGAACCATGCATCCACTTTGTTATGTAGCGCTTGGCGTGTTTGGGGTAACAAGGTATTGATATCACCAAACCATAAATCCAATGTGATTGTTCCATCAGCAAGAATAATGCGGTGGCAACCTGCAATGGCTAATGGCCATTGAGAACAAAGCGCTTGTGAATATTTTTCGAGTTCAGGCCAATGGCGATGTGCAGATCGTAAATCACTTTTAGTCAGAGGGAATTTTTCGAAACTTATATAATGAAGGCGTTTTAAACGAGAGTCAGGAGACGTTTGTCTAAATTGCTCGAAAGCTTGCCATAGTGTTAAAAAGTTAAGCCCAGTACCAAATCCTGTTTCTGCGATAACACATTCAGAGCGTACATGTGTACCAAAACGTGATGGAAAATGATTTCCATGTAAGAACACATGTCGAGTTTCTTCTAGACCGTCTTGGTTTGAAAAGTAAATATCGCCAAATTGTTCAGAGATAGGCGTACCAAGTTCATTCCAACTTAAAGACGCAGTATTTATCGGGCTATTATTCACGGAACTGCCTGTATTTCTCGAAAAAATTATCCAACATCTTAGCGCTGTTAGGTAGCTTGTGCCAGCCTTAAAGGGGAAAGCGTTTTATTAGGTTATCTGTATTTTTGTAAAAAAGATCCTGATCGGACTTGTTCGGCGTACAACTGTACGCTAAAGTGCTAGTCAGAAATCCCGCAGCTACAACTATTATTGTAAAGAGGTATGAATGAAGCGCGCAGTGATCACGGGTCTGGGTATTGTTTCGAGCATTGGTAATAACCAGAAAGAAGTGCTGGATTCTTTAAAGGAAGGTCGTTCCGGGATAACTTTCTCAGAAGAATTTAAAGAGATGGGGCTTCGTAGCCACATTTGGGGCAACGTTAAGCTTGATACTGAAGGTCTTATTGACCGTAAAATCCGCCGTTTTATGAGCGACGCATCGGTTTATGCCTATTTATCTATGCAAGAGGCGATAGCTGATTCAGGTCTGACAGAAGACCAAGTTTCTAATATTCGTTCTGGCTTAGTCGTTGGCTCTGGTGGTGGTTCTCCACGTAACCAAGTGCAAGGTTCTGATGGCATGAGAGCTAAAGGCCTACGTGGCGTAGGTCCTTATATGGTAACTCGAGCAATGGCATCAGGCGTTTCAGCTTGTTTAGCAACACCTTTCAAAATTAAAGGCGTTAACTATTCAATCAGTTCTGCTTGTTCAACATCAGCACACTGTATTGGCCACGCTGTTGAGCTTATCCAGTTAGGCAAACAAGATGTTGTATTTGCTGGTGGTGGTGAAGAGTTAAGTTGGGAAATGACCTGCGAATTTGACGCAATGGGTGCACTTTCAACTAAATATAACGAAACCCCAACCAAAGCTTCTCGTACTTACGATAAAAATCGTGATGGTTTTGTTATCGCAGGTGGTGGCGGTATTGTGGTTGTTGAAGAATTAGAACACGCATTAGCGCGTGGTGCACACATCTATGGTGAAGTCGTAGGTTATGGTGCAACATCTGACGGTGCAGATATGGTTGCTCCTTCAGGTGAAGGTGCTGTGCGTTGTATGCAAATGGCGATGCAAGGTATTGATAAAGTTGATTATATCAATACACACGGTACTTCAACGCCAGTTGGTGATCTAAAAGAGCTTGAAGCTATCACGGAAGTGTTTGGTTCGCATACTCCAGCTATTTCAGCAACAAAAGCAATGACTGGTCACTCATTAGGTGCTGCTGGTGTGCATGAAGCAATTTATAGCTTACTGATGTTAGAGCATGGGTTTATTGCACCAAGCATTAATATCGAAGAATTAGACGATAAAGCAATGGGGATGAACATCATTACTCAACCAACAGAACAGAAGCTGGAGACTGTAATGTCAAATAGCTTTGGTTTTGGCGGTACAAATGCTTCATTAGTCATGAGTAAATATAAAAAATAGTTAGATATACTTATATTTACTTATTAAAAAAAGCAGACTTCATTTTAATGGAGTCTGCTTTTTTATTTGAAATTTATTATGAAAAATAATTTATTATTCTAATAAAGATATTTTTCGAATAAAAATCATAAAAAAAAGATTATATAAATAACGTTTAAAAATACCTTTCCTAATAGTTACTCATTTTATTATTCTAATAAAATAGACAAAATTTGTTAATATGTTGTTTATATTGAGAAAAATAAATTAGCTTCATTTTATTTCAATCGTTTAATTTAATTCTATCCAAAATCATTAAATATTTTGTTTTATATGGAGTTAGGTGAATGGAAAAGTTGAATAAGACAAAAAGAGTGCAAAAAAATTGATCTGGGTTATTTTATTACAAATAAGTAGGAGCTATTTAATATAAAAGTTGGTAATGTTTGCCTCGGATACTTGTATTACTTTATATTTTATACTTTGATTTCTTGTGTCAGTTTTATTTATTAAACCTAACATTATGAATGTGACCGGCTAAGAATTTAGCCGGCATTTTTTATTGTTGTCTTTTTGACATTGACTCACATCTCCTGATGGCAATCTGCTTTTTTCTGAGCAGACTGACGTCGGAAATTCAGCGGCGTTCTAAGTTGTTGCACTAAGAGCACACCTAGTAACACAATACCACCACCCACTAAGTGATAACTATGCATTTCTTCACCGAGAAGCGCGATAGCAATCATTGCAGTAAATAATGGCATTAGGTTCATAAAAATAGAGGTCGTATTTGCACCTAATTTCATCACACCTAAAATCCACAGATAAGGTGCAAGAATAGAAGCTCCGATACCTGCGAAAATAACTAATCCAATATTATCTTTTGTTAACGCAACACTTTCGGCAAGAAAGAAGTTTGGCAATAATAGCAGAACACCAAATCCAATTTGCACATAAAGTGATTGCCAGTTAGGTAGTGCAATTGACCATCGTTTTGTTAATACACCGTAAAGGGCGTATGACGCCGAAGCAATAAACATCATCAGCTCACCATAACCCAAACCTTGAGAAAGCAATTGAGAAGGTTCGCCACGGCTAATTAGCCAAACTAAGCCACTAATTGAAAGCACTGTGCCTAAAACAATACCTACCGTAGGTACAACACGTAAAACAAAAATACTAATAATAACGGTTAATAATGGGATGAGAGAGTTCAGAATCCCCATAAATGTTGCGCTAACATAATGTGCCGCATAATAAGCTAAACTTTGGTACATCACCATCCCTAATGCACCAAGAATAAATAATTTCCACCAATATTGTTTGACGGTTTTACGATGATGCCAAACTGGCATGACCAAAAAAGGTGTCATAATTAAAAAGGCGAGGAACCAACGATAAAAAGAGATTGCAGCAGGATCGATAACAGACGCGGCTGCTTTATTGACAACTGCATTAATGGACCAGATTAACACCGCTAAAAGCGGAAAAATTGCGTTTTTCATTGTTCTCACATCTATTTTTAAACCAGGTCGCTATTGTAAGTCTGTCTGATTAGATATATATAATGAAAACCAGACAACAGATAGGCCAATAAAGACAACATGACAAGAGATCAACATAAAGATGACAATTGAACAACAAAAAATGCAATGGTTATTGTCTGATCCAGATACAGTTCGATTTCGTGATGAACAACTATTAGCTGAAACAGAGTTTGTTTATCATCAACATGATTTTGGTCAGTTACTTTATGTGATTTCTGGTGTCATGGATTTAGAAGCTGGAGGACGGCGGTTTTTAGCGCCACCAGAATTTAGTGTATGGATACCCAAAAATGTAGGGCATGCTAGTTACAATAAAAAAACACTCTCTTTTAAGGTGCTAGATATCGCACCAAGTTGGTGTGAAGGATTATTAGATAAACCTTGTTTGATTCAATTAAGTGCTATTTTTTCAACTATATTTTCTGACTTTTTTCATCGTGGTGTGTGTAAACCACAAACAGAAGAAGATTTTCGCTTAGCTCAAGTACTGATTGATCAACTTAAAGTTTCGCCAATACATCATACTTATTTACCGTCTTCTAAAGATAAATTACTTGCTCCCATACTTTCTGTATTAGAGCAGGATCCAGCGGATAATACCTCGTTAGAAGAATGGGCTAAAAAGCGTTATACCTCAGAAAGAACACTTTCTCGTCGTTGCCAACAAGAATTAGGCATGTCATTTAGTGAATGGCGTAAGCGCCTACGTTTTTTACATGCAATTTCTTTATTAGAACAAGGGAAAAGCGTGAATGAAATAGCATTTGATGTGGGATATAGCTCTTCATCCTCATTTATTGCGATGTTTCAACAATATGCTGGCACAACACCGGAACGTTTTCGTCGATTACCCAATTGTTAAGTCTTCTTTTCATATATTTACTTAAAATCTAGGCGGATTTTACTGTCAATAATAGGCTTTACTGTGAATAAGTGGCAAAATAGACCGCTTAATTTTGTTTTTCGATTGATTGTTTACACACATAAATACCAAATCAGTGAGATAACACCGTGAAAATTCTGGTTGATGAAAATATGCCTTATGCGGAACAACTTTTCCGCCAATTAGGTGAGGTAAAAGCTGTTTCTGGTCGCCCATTACCTACTGATGAGCTTAATGATTCTGATGCCTTAATGGTGAGATCAATTACTAAAGTCAATGAATCCTTATTATCAGGCAAGCCAGTAAAATTTGTTGGAACCGCGACTGCGGGTTTCGATCATGTAGATATTGCATGGTTAAAACAGCAACAAATTGGTTTTTCATCAGCCCCAGGTTGTAATGCTATCGCGGTTGTTGAATATGTATTTTCTGCTCTGATGATGTTAGCAGAGCAAGATAGCTTTCAATTGACCGATAAAGTCGTTGGTATTGTCGGTGTGGGAAATGTGGGCGGTCGATTAGCAACGCGCCTTCGCGCATTGGGTGTAAATGTTTTACTTTGCGATCCACCAAGAGCGGATAATGGTGATGATGAAGAGTTTCATCCATTGGAAACATTGTTAGAAAAAGCAGATATTCTAACTTTCCATACACCTCTCAATAAATCAGGCTTATACAAAAGTTATCATTTAATTAATGAGAGCAACCTCGAAAAATTACCTGAAGGTCGTATTTTAATTAATGCGAGCCGTGGCGATGTTGTTGATAATCAAGCATTATTGTCTGTACTTGAGAAAGGTAAATCCTTACGCGTTGTGTTGGATGTTTGGGAGCCAGAGCCAGATCTCTCTATTGAGTTATTAAATAAAGTTGATATCGCAACACCACATATTGCGGGTTACACCTTAGAAGGTAAGGCGCGTGGTACAACTCAAGTTTTTGAAGCTTATTGTGATTTTATTGGACAGCCTCAAAAAGTTGAATTATCAACTCTGTTACCTGCACCTACTATTTCCACCATTTCAGTACAAGGTGAGTTAACTCAAACACTTTTAAAACAACTGATTCATCTTGTTTATGATGTGCGTCGTGATGATGCTCCATTACGAAAAGTAGCAGGAATAAAAGGGGAGTTTGATAAATTACGCAAATTTTATCCTGTTCGTCGTGAGTGGTCTTCACTCCATGTCATTTGTGATAATCAAACTACGGTTGATACATTAAATGCAATTGGCTTTAGTGCTACATATAAAAGTACTACACACAAATAAAGCAAAATATTATTTTTAAAAATTTATGTTATTGGAGGATATCTTATGGGAGAAGGTTGGAATATTGCAGTTGTTGGTGCAACAGGCGCTGTTGGTGAAGCGATTTTAGAACTGCTACAAGAGCGTGAATTTCCCATTGGTGAATTAACTGCAATCGCAAGTGAAGATAGCATTGGAAAATCGGTGCGTGTAAACAGCAAAAGTGTTGCGGTTCAAGGTATTCACAATATCGAGTGGGCTGATATTCAATTAGCTTTCTTTGCCGCACCAACAGAAATCAGTGCGCAATATGCACAACAAGCGGCTGATGCTGGCTGTATTGTTATTGATTGTAGTGGCATTTTTGCAATGGATTGGGATATACCATTGGTTGTTCCTGGCGTGAACAGTGCAATGCTAGCGGAATACCGTACTCGTAATATTGTTTCAATAGCTGATAGCATGGTAAGCCAATTATTACGCGCCATTAACCCATTAACAGAATCTGCGGGTTTAACACGCCTTAGCGTGACAAACTTAATGTCTGTTTCTCGTTTTGGAAAACAAGCCGTAGATGAACTGGCAGGGCAAAGTGCCCGTTTACTTAACGGTATTCCTCCTGAATTAGGTCGTTTTAATAAGCAATTAGCATTTAACATTTTACCTTTAATGGTTGATGACGAAGGCTCTATACAAGAAGAGCGTCGCATGGTTGACCAAATTCGTAAAATTTTGCAAGACGAAGGTTTGCCTATTTCTGTCACCACATTACAAGCACCCGTTTTTTATGGTAATGCGCAATCCGTGCAATTAGAAACATCTCGTCCAATGGGGAGTGATGAAGCGCGTGAGACATTACAAGAAAATGAAGATCTGAATATCAGTGATGAAAATGATTTTCCAACACAAGTGACTGATGCTTCAGGCAATGTGAGCTTGAATTTAGGTTGTTTCCGTAATGATTATGGTATGCCAGAAGCCTTACAATTTTGGTCAGTAGCAGATAACGTGCGCTTTGGCGGGGCATTAATGGCTGTTGAAGTAGCAGAGCAATTAATGCAGGAGCAGTTTTACTAATGAATGTGCAAGTGAGTGCTGAAGTGACAGAACAGCCCTTGACTGAGTCAGCGGTTGCCTCTGAAAGCACAACAATAAAAATTGCTTTAGGCGTTGAATATGATGGTAGTCGCTATTATGGCTGGCAACGCCAAAATGAAGTGCGTAGTGTACAAGAACGGCTAGAAAAAGCACTTTCACAAGTGGCTAATGAGCCTATATCGGTTTTTTGTGCTGGAAGGACAGATGCTGGTGTTCACGCAACGGGGCAAGTTGTCCATTTTGAAACAACGGCACATCGCAAAGATCCCGCTTGGACTATGGGAGTGAATACCCATTTACCTGCGGATATTGCAGTACGTTGGGTAAAAACAGTTTCTGACGATTTTCATGCTCGCTTTAGTGCAACAGCAAGACGTTATCGCTATGTGATTTTTAATCATCGCTATCGTCCCGCTATCTTGTCATCTGGAGTGACACATTTTCATTATCCTTTAGACGCTGAACGCATGCATCAAGCAGCACAATGTCTACTGGGTGAAAATGATTTTACCTCTTTTAGAGCTGTCCAATGTCAATCTCGAACGCCATGGCGTAACGTTATGCATGTCAATGTTTCTCGATATGGTGACTATGTTGTCGTGGATATTAAAGCGAATGCGTTTGTTCATCATATGGTGAGAAATATTGTTGGCAGTCTTCTAGAAATAGGGTGTGGCAATCAGAATATTACTTGGATGGCTGAATTATTAGCCTTAAAAGACAGAACCAAAGCGGCTGCAACAGCCAAAGCAAATGGACTGTACTTGGTATCTGTGGATTATCCTGAGCAATTTGAATTACCAAAACCTGCAATGGGGCCACTATTTTTAGCGGATAACCCTATTGAGATATCTCAATCATAAAAACACCCAGTTTTCTGAGGATTTATGGAAATATTAACGCAATTTGTTGATTTAATAAAATTTCTAATCGATTTTATTTTACATATTGATGCCCATTTAGCTGAGCTTGTTGCTCAATATGGTACATGGGTTTATGCCATTTTGTTTCTTATTGTTTTCTGTGAAACAGGGTTGGTAGTAACGCCTTTCTTACCCGGAGACTCCTTATTATTCGTTGCTGGCGCTTTAGCTTCATTAGAAACTAATGATGTGAATGTTCATATTATTGTTTTACTGCTACTTTGTGCAGCTATTTTAGGTGATGCGGTTAACTATTCTATTGGACGACTTTTTGGCGAAAAACTGTTTAGTAAGCCTGATTCAAAGATTTTCCGTCGTGAATATCTAGATAAAACCCATGCTTTTTATGAAAAGCATGGTGGTAAAGCAATAATTTTGGCAAGATTCGTGCCGATTATCCGAACTTTTGCGCCATTCGTTGCAGGAATGGGTAAAATGTCATATCGTCACTTTGCCTTTTATAATGTTACTGGGGCAATTGCATGGGTACTGCTATTTACTTATGCAGGATACTTTTTTGGTGACTTAGATATAGTTCAAAAGAACTTAAAATTGCTAATTGTTGCCATTATTGTTATTTCTATTTTACCGGGCGTTATTGAGATCTTACGCCATCGTAGAGCGAGTGCAAAAGCAAAGAAAGAAAGTGATAACAAAGAGGTTTGAGCAGTTATCATCAGTTTTTGCCGTAGAATAGCCATAATAAAGAGATGCGCTGAAATTCAGTAAGCGGTATCATCATAAACTTTGCTAACCACACAGCCAGTGTATTGTGGTTGATACGCTAACAATAATTTTACTGGCGAAGGTCAGATTCAGACGAAAAGGTCCATTAATGAGCTGGATTGAAAAAATTCTAAACAAAAGCACTATCACAAGTTCACGTAAAGCCAATATCCCTGAAGGGGTTTGGACTAAATGTGATAGCTGTGGGCAGGTACTCTATCGCGCAGAATTAGAGCGCAATTTAGAGGTTTGCCCTAAATGTGATCACCATATGCGCATTTCAGCGCGCCGTCGCCTTGAGACTTTCCTTGATACAGGAAGTACAACAGAATTAGGTAGCGAATTAGAACCTAAAGATATTCTGAAATTCCGCGACTCTAAAAAATACAAAGACAGAATTAGCGCTGCTCAAAAGCAAACGCAAGAAAAAGACGCATTAATCGTGATGAAAGGAACGCTGAAAAAGATGCCAGTTGTTGCTGCATCCTTTGAATTTGCGTTTATGGGCGGTTCAATGGCTTCTGTTGTTGGGGCGCGTTTTGTTCGTGCGGTTGAACAAGCACTCGAAGATAACTGCCCATTAGTTTGCTTCTCTGCAAGTGGTGGCGCTCGTATGCAAGAAGCGCTGATGTCATTAATGCAAATGGCCAAAACCAGTGCAGCATTAGCAAAAATGCAAGAGCGTGGTTTACCTTATATTTCAGTTATGACTGACCCTACAATGGGTGGTGTTTCTGCCAGTTTAGCGATGTTAGGGGATATCAACGTTGCTGAACCTAAAGCATTGATTGGCTTTGCAGGTCCCCGCGTTATTGAACAAACAGTACGTGAAAAACTGCCTGCTGGCTTCCAACGTAGTGAGTTCCTGTTAGAAAAAGGGGCGATTGATATGATTATTCGTCGTCCTCAAATGCGTGATGAGCTGGCTGAATTACTGGCTAAGCTGACTCAATATGATTTAGTAGAAGATGAAGATGAAATCATCGGTGAAGAAATGATTGCTGATGAAATTGAATCTACAGACAACGAGCCAGAAATTAACATCGAAACGAATAAAAAAGAAGATGTCTAATATCATAACTGCTCCTAAAGCCACATCGCCTTTGTCGGTGTGGCTTTCTTATCTTGAACATTTACACTCCAGCGCCATCGATATGGGGTTAGAGCGAGTAGGCAAGGTAGGAAAAATATTAAATGTGTTACGTCCTGCGCCTAAGGTAATTACTGTCTCAGGCACGAATGGAAAAGGCACAACCTGTCATATGCTAGAGTCAATCTTGATAGCATCAGGATTGAAAGTCGGCGTTTATAGCTCCCCTCATCTTGTTCGTTATACAGAACGCGTTCGTATCCAAGGCAAAGAACTCTCCGAAAATGCTTTCTGTGAGGTTTTTGCAGAAATTGAACAAGCTAGAGGCGATATCTCGCTCACTTTTTTTGAATATGGCACTCTGGCTGCGCTGAAGTTATTTCAACAAGCACAACTTGATGTTGTTATTCTTGAAGTAGGATTAGGCGGTCGGTTAGATGCGACAAATATCGTTGATGCGGATATTGCTGCTATCACAAGTATTGCCCTCGATCATACTGATTGGTTAGGCGCAGATAGAGAGCATATTGGCCACGAGAAAGCAGGTATTTTCCGAGCCAATCATTATGGTGTTGTGGGTGAGCCAGATATGCCTCATTCCATTGCACAAGTTGCCAATGAAAAACAAGCAAAGCTTTTCCGTCGTGGAACAGATTGGTCCTTTGTTATTGAAGATGATCACTGGCATTGGCGTTGTGTTGACTGTGAATTTGATGCGCTGCCAATCCCTAATATTCCGCTAGCCAATGCGGCGACAGCGATGGGGGTTATTCGTTGCTTGCTTAAATCTGATGACAAAGTCAGCCAAGCAATAACACAGCAAAGTATTGTCGACGGTATGTCTCGTGCACAATTACCAGGTCGTTTTCAGGTAATTTCTCAACATCCTTTGGTTATCTTTGATGTGGCACATAATCCTCATGCAGCAGGATATTTAGCGGAAAAGTTATCACAATTACCACAAAAATCTGATACTCAAGTGCGTATTGTTGTTGGTATGCTGGGTGATAAAGATATCGCAGGAACTTTAGCGTGCTTAACACCATTGGCTGATCATTGGTATGTAGCTCCACTTAATGAATTTCGTGGCGCTTCTGCGGATGTGTTAGCTCAACATCTCGAGAAACCAATGGTATTCGATAGTGTTGAAAATGCATGGCAACAAGCAATGTCCGATGCTGCTCCTAACGATATTGTTGTGGTTTGTGGCTCATTTCATACAGTCGCGCATGTGATGGAACTTTTGGAAAAGGAGAGTGTGGGTGGCAAGTAAATTTCAAAATCGCTTAGTCGGTGCCGTTGTATTGGTGGCAGTAGGGGTCATTTTTTTACCCGCACTGCTCGACGGCGATAAGAAATATAACGAAGACCAGTTCGCCTCTATTCCTTTAGTACCCAAACCAGGTGATGAGCAAGAAATAGAATCTATCGCCCCGATAGAGCAAACTTCAGTGCCTTCTACTCCATCAGAAGGCGCATCTGAAGGTATGCTTTCTGAAGCTGTGACAGGTGTCGAGCAACCTGCTGTTACAACACCTGAACCACCTGCTGTTGTACCTGTTACACCACCGGTACAACCACCACAACAGCCAACGCCTACACCAGAGCCTCCGGCTGTGGTTACGCCACCAGTACAACCACCAGCACCACCAGTACAAGAAACTCAGCCACCGAAAGGCGAGGCTTGGGTTGTTCAATTAGGTGCGTTGAAAAATGCGGCGAAGGTAGAAGAAATTATTGCGAAAATGCATTTCTCAGGTTATCCGGTATATACCGTACCTGCACGTCCTGTTGCTGGACAAGTGACTCGAATTTACATTGGTCCTAGTGCATCTAAGTCAGAATTACAGGCTATTTTGCCTCATTTAAAAGAGCTTACGGGCTTACAAGGTGAGGTAAGGGCATATAAGCCTTAATTTTTTCTAAACGAGTCATCAGATGAGTGATGTAACAAAGCGTTAACTTATTGCGGCGATTATGATTTTTCATATCGCCGTAAATTATTTTGAAATTAGCGAAAATTAGCATTACGCAAACGTTTTCGTTTTCTGTTAGAATGCTTCCGTATTAATGCGGAGCATCATTATTGGATAAAGAATTTATGGTCTGGATAGATTACGCCATCATTGCCATTATTGGTTTTTCCGCATTAGTCAGCCTGATCCGTGGCTTTGTTCGTGAAGCATTGTCACTCATCACCTGGGGTTGTGGTTTCTTTGTTGCTAGTCAGTTTTATCCTTATCTTGCCGTCTATTTTACCCGGTTTGAAGATGAGCTGGTTCGTAACGGGATTGCAATAGTCACGTTATTTATTGCGACACTGATTGTCGGTGCTGTTGTGAATTATGTGATTAGCTCTCTTGTTCAACGCACAGGGTTATCAGGTACAGATCGTGTATTGGGGGTCTGTTTCGGGGCTTTAAGAGGCGTGCTGATAGTTTCAGCATTACTTTTTGTTTTAGGCGCATTTACGCCTATGGCAGATAGCGCTGATTGGCAACGTTCTGAGCTTATTCCTCAATTCAACCATATTATTAGGTGGTTCTTTGACTACCTGCAAAATGCGTCAAGTTTCGTGTCGGAGAGAATATAACCTCTCCGTCTGGCTGATGAGGATCTATTCATGTGCGGTATTGTCGGTATCGCTGGAGCTAATCCAGTAAACCAATCAATTTATGATGCGTTAACGGTGTTACAACACCGAGGTCAAGATGCAGCAGGCATTGCAACAATAGACGGTAACAACGGTTTCCGTCTTCGCAAAGCGAACGGACTGGTTAAAGATGTATTCGAAACCCGTCATATGTTGCGTTTAAAAGGTACTATCGGGATAGGGCATGTCCGTTATCCAACTGCGGGTAGTTCTAGTGCATCAGAAGCGCAGCCTTTTTATGTGAATTCACCTTTTGGTATTACGTTGGCGCACAATGGTAATTTAACCAATGCGCATTTATTACGTCGCCAATTATTTGAAACAGCACGTCGCCATATCAATACCACCTCTGATTCTGAAATCCTGCTCAATGTATTGGCATACGAATTAGACCGTTTTGACCATTTCCCGCTTGAGCCTGATAATATTTTTGCAGCCGTTGCGGCAATGCATAAAAAACTCCGCGGGGCTTATGCTTGTGTTGCTTTGATCATCGGTCATGGCTTACTGGCTTTTCGTGATCCCTTTGGTATTCGCCCTTTAGTATTGGGTAAACGTACCTTAGAAGATGGTCGCCATGAATATATGGTCGCATCTGAAAGTGTTGCGCTTGATACTTTAGGTTTTGAATTTTTACGTGATGTTGCACCGGGTGAAGCGGTTTATATCACAGAGCAAGGACAACTCTTTACTCGCCAATGTGCTGAAAATCCGCAGTTAATGCCTTGTTTGTTTGAGTATGTTTACTTTGCTCGCCCTGATTCCTTTATCGATAAAATTTCGGTTTATAATGCGCGTTTACGCATGGGGCAGAAATTAGGCGCTAAAATTGCCAAAGAATGGGATGATTTACACATTGATGTTGTGATCCCAATCCCTGAAACATCTTGTGATATTGCCTTAGAAATTGCGCATATTCTCAATAAACCTTATCGCCAAGGCTTTGTAAAAAATCGCTATGTTGGTCGTACCTTTATTATGCCGGGTCAGCAAGAGCGTCGTAAGTCAGTTAGACGTAAACTGAATGCAAATCGCGCAGAGTTTCGTGATAAAAATGTTCTGTTGATTGATGACTCTATTGTCCGTGGCACAACGTCAGAGCAAATTGTCGAGCTCGCAAGAGAAGCGGGTGCGAAGAAAGTCTATTTTGCCTCAGCTGCGCCAGAAGTTCGCTTCCCTAATGTGTATGGTATTGATATGCCAAATGCCAATGAGCTTATTGCTCATGGACGTGAAGTGGATGAAATTCGTAAATTAATTGGTGCTGATGGACTTATTTTCCAAGATCTCACTGATTTAATCGCCGCAGTACAAGAAGAGAATCCTGATATTAATCAGTTTGAATGTTCTGTATTTGACGGTGTTTATATTACGAAAGATATCGATCAAGATTACTTGGATTATTTAGAAAATCTACGTCGTGATGATGAACATAAAATTCGTGATCAGAATGAAATAGAAAATTTGGAAATCTATAACGAAGGCTGATTTTTCGGTAAGATACCTTCCTTATAAAGCGTCGATGCCAGTGTGTTCTGCATCGACGCTTGTTTTTTGAGGGTTAATCATCATAATGATTAACAAAGGTATATATTCTGAGGATTATAATGAAAAAGCTGATAGTTGGGCTAACAGGTGCCAGTGGTGCAATTTACGGTATACGTTTATTAGAGATACTAAAATCTGTGCCGTCAGTTGAAACACATTTAGTGATTAGCCAAGCTGCACGCCGTACGATTTCATTAGAAACTGATTATTCGCTAAAAGATATTCATGCTTTAGCGGATGTGATTTATGACGATCGCGATATTGGCGCATCTATCTCTTCAGGATCGTTTCGTGTCAATGGAATGGTCATATTACCCTGCTCAATCAAAAGCCTGTCAGGTATTGTTCATAGCTATACAGATACCTTAGTCACTCGCGCTGCGGATGTGGTATTAAAAGAAGGGCGTAAGTTAGTATTATGTGTGCGTGAAACGCCACTGCATTTAGGTCATTTGCGATTAATGACACAGGCTGCTGAGTTAGGCGCAGTGATTATGCCACCAGTACCTGCCTTCTATTTTCAGCCTAAAACGATTGATGATATTGTTAATCAAACAGTAAATCGTGTACTTGATCAGTTTGAGATTGATTTACCTGATGATTTATTTCAAAGGTGGGAGGGCGATAAGCCCACTCGCTAAGTATACTCGTCATACTTCAAGGTATAGCGTTGTTGACTGCGTTTATTCGCACTAGTCACATACTGATGTATGCTCCTAGGCGTTTTTTCAAGGAATAGATTCACTTGTCGCCTAGCTGCATCTTGAATTATTTAGAGTATTTACTCGTCATACTTCAAGTTGCAGCGTTGTTGACTGCGTCTATTCGGTAGAATACCTAATTCGAATTAAAAGAGATTATTTTCCAGTGGTAATAATATCTTTTAATGCCTCTTCTAATTGTGGATAACGGAATTCAAAGCCTGCATTGAGTAATTTTTCAGGAATGGCTTGTTGTCCACCTAATACTAATGTCGCGCTTTCTCCCATCACTAGACGCAATACACTTTCGGGAACCGTCATTAATGCTGGGCGATTAAAAGCTTTTCCTAATAGGCGAGTAAACTCTTTATTTTGTACTGGGTTAGGTGCTGTTAAGTTAAAAGCGCCTTTAGCATCTTGGGTCTTAAGCAAGAAAACAATCGCACTGACCATATCATCGATATGTATCCACGGCATATACTGTTTTCCGCTCCCTAATTTGCCACCTAATCCTAATTTGAAAGGTTTGCTCATTTTAGGCAGTGCGCCACCGAGAGTTGAAAGTACAATCCCTGTACGCAACAAGCAAACTCGTGTTAATGGTGTTTGAGCTTCAAGCGCGATACGTTCCCATTTTGCACAGAGTTCATGTGTAAACTCAGGATTTGCTGGCGTCTCTTCTGTAACTCGTGTATCACCTTGATCGCCATAAAAACCTACTGCGGAGCCAGAAATGAAAACTGCTGGAGGAGAATCGCTAGCTTTAATCAAATCAACCAATTTCTGGGTTAAATGACAACGGCTATTAACCAGTTTTTGCTTTTGAGAGGGAGTCCAACGGTTATCAGCAATAGGTTCTCCAGCAAGATTAATAACGGCATCAAACTCATTAAGATTTTGTTTATCGTTGAGTTGAGTCCAGCAGGTGATTTCATTACAAAAATGCGAATAAACTTTTTGAGGCGAACGAGAAAGCACCGTAATATCATTATTGGCGAGCGCAAGCTCACAAACTAATGCTTTGCCAATTAATCCTGTACCACCTGTGATAAGTATTTTCATCACAATCCTCCTGATCTACTTGCTTGATAAAGAATAAATATCATCCTGATATATAAATTGCTTATATTAGCTAAAGAGTTTTTTCGTAGCTGGGCGTTGGTTAATGTTGTTTAGCCATTTATCAATTGCGGGATAATTTGCTAAATCAATATTGTGGTGATCGTGCAGACGAGCCCATGTATATGTGGCGATATCCGCAATGCTGTACTCTTTGCCCCCAAGGTAAGGTGACTGCGCTAACCTTTTCTCTAATACACTATATAAACGCTGTGTTTCTTCAGTATAACGTTTAATCGCATAAGGGACTTTTTCTGTGGCATAACGGGTGAAGTGATGATTTTGTCCCAACATTGGGCCAAATCCCCCCACTTGCCAAAACAGCCATTGTAGTTGTGTTGTTTTTTCTCGTAAATTTTGACTGAGCAATTTGCCACTTTTTTCAGCTAGATAGATAAGAATAGCACCTGATTCAAAAATAGAGATAGGCTCACCACCATCAATAGGTGAATTATCTACAATCGCGGGAATTTTATTATTGGGTGAAATTGCTAAAAACTCAGGTTTAAATTGATCGCCTTTACTAATATCGATGCGATGTAACTGATAAGGTATGCCTGTTTCTTCAAGAAAAAGCGTTATTTTTTGGCCATTTGGGGTATCTGCATAATATAAGTCAATCATTAAAAGCTCCAAAATAAAGTAGGCACTAAATAGACAATATAATCACAGTCTGCCTTTTAACATCATAAAAAGCAAAAAAGCGCAAGATGGATAAAACAAGTCACGTATGATTATTGTAGTGGTGAAAAATAGTGATTTTGGTATATTCAGGATAAAAATTACGATCGTTTAGTATCGGTTAAAAAAGGTTTGTTGAGGATGGAACAAGAAAAGACGGCATTGGTTGAATGGGTTGATATTGTTGATGATAAAAATGAAGTCGTTGCACAAGCAACACGTCAACAAATGCGAGCTGAAAATCTAAGACATAGAGCAACTTATATCGTTGTTCATGATGGAATGGGGAAAATCTTGGCGCAGCGTCGAACTGAAATAAAAGATTTTTATCCTGGTTGGTTAGATGCTACTGCGGGTGGTGTGGTTCAGCAAGGTGAGAATTTACTTGAAAGTGCGCGTCGTGAAGCTGAAGAAGAGTTAGGTATTGCTGGAGTCCCTTTTGCTGAGCATGGTCAATTTTATTATGATGATGAAAGTTGCCGTGTATGGGGAAGCTTGTTTAGCTGTGTTTCTCATGGACCCTTCGCACTGCAAGCAGAAGAAATTGAGGAAGTGTGTTGGTTAACTCCCTCTGAAATTACTGAGCGCTGTGATGAATTCACGCCTGATTCATTAAAAGCCCTCTCTCTTTGGTTAACACGTAACAACAGTACACGCCTAGAAAGTAGAGAAACTGTGGACTAAGGGGTGCTTTGCCCTAACTCAAATCGATAAGCATAGTTGATAACGGTATCTTCGAATATAGCGTTATCATCTTCGTCTCTTAAACGTTGTAAAAGTGCTATCAGATGTTTTCCTGCCTCTTTTCCCATTTTGTGATAATCAAAACGAATTGATGTGAGAGAAGGGGATATCTGATCACTATTTTCAGAGCCTTCTAAACAAGCGATAGCCAGATCTTGTGGGATCTTAATTAATCGACGTTGACACTCAAAAATCATACCTAATGCAATACTCTCATGGCTACAAATGACCGCATCTAGTTCGGGTTGGCGCAATAAAATCTCTGTTAATGCTTGTCGACCGTATGCCATAGATGCGGGATCAGGTGTAGTGACACTTTGCTCAGCATTTAAATAATTTTTGAGTAACGCTCGTGACCAACCGGTTATTTGCTGGTGGTGCAGGCGTTGTCCTTGTAACGCACCAATATAGCCAATACAACGCTTTCCTCGGGTGACTAAATGGTTTGTTAAATCATATGCCGCTTGCTCATAAGAACAATCAATACTAATAGCGGCTTGTTCATCTGGTTGGCTGGCAACGCTGACAACAGGCACATTGGCATTACTGATATGCAAAAAATGAGTTGGGCTAAGCTGTGAACCAAAGACAACTAATGCGGCAGGATTACTTTGCAACAGCATATTAATCACATCACTGGCTTTATGAGGTTGATGCTCATAGCAACCCACTAAAATTTGATATTGATGGCGATTGAGTATTTGTTGTAAAGATTGCATAAAATCTGCACTGGCTCTATCTGTGAAGGAGGGCAACAGTACCGCAATAATATGACTTTGTGCTGAAGCTAAAGCACCTGCCGAGGCATTAGGAATATAGCCAAGTTCCTCTACGGCTTGATTAACTTTTTCTCGTAACTTATCAGAAACTAATTCAGGGGTTCGCAATGCACGAGAGACGGTCATTGATCCGACTCCTGCATGTTTAGCGACATCTTGTAATGTGACGCGACCTGTATTTCGGCGCTTACGTGTTTTGATCATTTGTTATTATGCTTGCCTAGCCTATTTTATTAACCGCAGATCCTACCTGAAATCTTCCTATTATGCTGAAACAATACAGTGTCAATTGTTGGCATTTTCTGCAATTAACATTTCATTAAAATGATAGCGCTATCACAATTACGAATGATCTATCTAGATAGCGCTACCATTAATGATTACTATCCTTAATAACGAAGCTCATAGAGAGTCTTATCGAGGTTGCAAGTATGCTTAAAACGTTATTAACGCCCGATGTGGTGCAAGTGGTTCCAAACGTTATCGATTGGAGAGATGCAGTCAAAGTGGCATGTCAGCCATTGATTGATAAAGGTTGTATTGAACCTCGTTATATCGATGCAATTTACAAATCACACGAAAAAATAGGGCCATATTATGTTTTAGGCCCCGGTATTGCGATGCCTCATGCTCGTCCTGAAGATGGTGTTAATCAACTTTCTCTTGCATTAACGATTGTTGAGCAAGGTGTTGAATTTGGTGCTGATGAAAACGATCCAGTGAAATTACTGATTGTTTTGGCTGCAACAGATAACGATAGCCATATTAATGCCATTGTGAAATTAGCCGAACTTTTTGATAACGATGCAGATATTCAAAAGCTATTTAATGCGAAAAGCAAAACGGATGTATTAGCCGTTATCAACAATTATTAATGACGATTTAAATTACCAAGGGGAATATCATGAAAATTACAGTTGTGTGTGGAAATGGTTTAGGTAGTAGCTTAATGATGGAAATGAGCATCAAAAGTATCCTAAAAGATATTTCTGTGAATGCAGAAGTAGATCACGTTGATCTGGGATCAGCAAAAGGCACACCAAGTGATATCTATGTAGGTACGCGTGATATTGCAGAGCAACTCAATTCACAAGCGGTAAATGGAAAGGTTGTTTCATTGGATAACATGATTGACAAAGTAGCGATGAAAGAAAAACTTTCTGTCGCATTACGTGAATTAGGCGCGTTATAAGGAGCCTATCATGGACTTTTTCCGCTTTCTAATGAGTGATGTGCTTTCAGAGCCAGCCATTTTAGTGGGTTTGATCGCATTAATTGGTTTAATCGCCCAGAAAAAACCAGTGACAGAATGTATCAAAGGCACCGTAAAAACCATTATGGGTTTTGTTATTTTAGGTGCAGGTGCAGGGTTAGTTATCAACTCACTGGGTGATTTCTCAACAATTTTCCAACATGCATTTGGTATTCAAGGCGTTGTGCCAAATAATGAGGCGATTGTCTCTATTGCACAAAAAAGCTTTGGTAAAGAGATGGCTATGATTATGTTCTTTGCCATGTTGATTAATATCTTAATTGCACGTTTAACCCCGTGGAAATTTATTTTCTTAACGGGTCACCATACTTTATTTATGTCTATGATGGTGGCGGTTATTCTGGCAACCGCTGGCTTAGAAGGTACAGTATTAGTTGCGGTAGGTTCATTAGTTGTTGGGATTTCAATGGTGTTTTTCCCTGCCATTGCTCATCCTTATATGAAAAAAATTACCGGTTCTGATGATGTGGCATTAGGACACTTCTCGACTATCTCTTATGTTGTTGCTGGTTTTATCGGCAGTAAATTTGGTAATAAAGAGCATTCAACCGAAGAGATGAATGTGCCTAAAAGTTTACTATTTTTACGTGATACGCCTGTTGCCATCGCCTTTACAATGGGTATTATTTTTATCATTACGTGTTTATTTGCGGGCGATGCTTTTGTTCGTGAAGTCAGTGGTGGCAAAAACTGGTTTATGTTCTCATTGATGCAATCCATAACCTTTGCAGCAGGTGTTTATATTATTCTGCAAGGTGTACGTATGGTGATTGCTGAAATCGTTCCAGCATTTAAAGGTATTTCTGATAAGTTAGTCCCTAATGCAAAACCCGCTTTAGATTGTCCAGTGGTGTTCCCTTATGCTCCTAATGCGGTATTGGTCGGCTTTTTAAGTAGCTTTGCCGCTGGCGTTATCGGTATGTTCATTCTTTATGCCTTAGATTGGACGGTGATCATTCCAGGTGTTGTTCCTCACTTCTTTGTAGGTGCAACAGCGGGGGTCTTTGGTAATGCAACCGGTGGACGTCGTGGTGCTATTTTAGGTGCCTTTGCTCAAGGTTTATTAATTACCTTCTTACCTGTATTCCTCTTGCCTGTGCTTGGCGATATCGGTATTGCTAACACTACATTTAGTGATGCAGACTTTGGTGTTATCGGTATTCTGTTAGGTATTATTGTTCGCTGATTGTTTTAAGAATTAAGATAGATAAACGCCTCATTGAAATTAATTCATTGGGGCGTTTTTTTATGTGAATTTATATGTTTATTTTGTGAATAATAATGCTATTATCCTGAGTGAATATTCACTGTGTGTATATTTTCGTACCTAATTAATTATAAAAATAGGTTTACATCACAATCACTAAGGAAAAAGAAGATGTCTTTTGGTATTCGATATCTTGCGTTGTTACCACTTTTTGTTATCACTGCTTGCCAACAACCGATTAATCACAATCCTCCCGTGACTCAAACGGCGCAGGTTCAACCTGCAATCGTGAATAACTCATGGATTGAAATCTCACGTAGTGCGCTCGATTTTAATGTGAAGAAAGTACAATCACTTTTAGGTGATAAATCCTCTCTTTGTGCTGTTTTAAAAGGCGATGCATATGGTCATGATTTATCATTAGTTGCACCTGTTATGATTGAAAATAATGTGCAATGTATTGGCGTAACGAATAACCAAGAGCTAAAAGAAGTTCGTGATCTAGGATTCCAAGGCCGTTTAATGCGTGTACGTAATGCCACAGAGCAAGAGATGGCTCAGGCAACAAGCTATAACGTGGAAGAATTGATTGGTAATTTAGATATGGCTAGAAAATTAGATGCCATTGCTAAACAACAAAATAGAGTGATCCCTATTCATTTAGCTTTAAATTCAGGTGGAATGTCTCGTAATGGATTAGAAGTGAATAATAATGCAGGGCTTGAAGAGGCGAAGCAAATTGCTCAATTAGCTAACCTTAAAGTGGTTGGCATTATGTCTCACTATCCTGAAGAAGATGCTGATAAAGTAAGAGAAGATCTTGCTCGTTTTAAACAGCAATCACAAAAGGTATTGGATGTTACAGGACTAAATCGTAAAGATGTCACTCTGCATATGGCAAATACGTTCGCCACAATTACCGTACCTGAATCATGGCTAGATATGGTGCGTGTGGGCGGAATTTTCTATGGCGATACTATCGCAAGTACAGATTACAAACGTGTTATGACGTTTAAATCGAATATTGCTTCAATCAATTATTATCCTAAAGGTAATACTGTTGGTTATGACCGTACTTACACACTAAAACGTGACTCGGTATTAGCGAATATTCCTGTCGGTTATGCAGATGGCTATCGCCGCGTTTTTAGTAATGCAGGGCATGCTTTAATTGGTGGCCAACGTGTGCCTGTTTTAGGTAAAACGTCAATGAATACGGTGATTGTTGATATTACAGATCTTAAAAATATCAAATCAGGGGATGAAGTCGTGTTCTTTGGTAAGCAAGGTAATAGCGAAATTACAGCTGAAGAAGTTGAAGATATCAGTGGTGCATTATTTACAGAGATGTCGATTTTATGGGGTGCAACCAATCAACGGGTATTAGTGGATTAAAGTAGGGTGCTTGTAACCACAAAACGCAACAACGTGTGATGAGAAATTGTGGGGGAAAATTCCCCCACAAAGCTATTTATCGCAAGATAAAGTCGCTTGAACTACTGTATGACCACTACGAATATTGAAAGAGCATAATCTTTCATGTCTAAGTAATGATAAACACAGTGCTGTCACACAGACAGCAATCAGCCCCATCAGGGCAAATTTAGCCATTTCTCTTGACACTCCTTTATAAAGGAGACAGAATCAAGTTGTCTGGTTTGAGACTGCCTCGGATTTTAATAAAATAGAATTCGGGGCTTTCGTCTTTTTGGCTCTCACTAATGCTTGAACCAAAATGATCCAAGCACCCACCTGCATACTAACAGAAACCTACCCCATTTCTATCTTTTTTTGAATAAAAACAATATAAATAAACGATTAAAATCAATATGTTAGTTGTATTTGTATTGGGAGTTTATATGCGAGATTTTTCTTGATTCTCCTTTATAAAGGAGACAGAATCGACGTTGACACTGCTTCGAATTTTAGTAAATTAAAAATCTGTAGAATAAAAAAACGCCAGATGAAATCAATCATCTGGCGTTTTTTATTTGAAGCGAACTTCAGTAATTATGCGTTTTCTTGTTGGCTTGCTTGAATTGCTGTTAACGCAACGGTGTAGACGATATCATCCACTAATGCACCACGAGAAAGGTCATTCACTGGTTTACGCATACCTTGTAACATTGGTCCGATTGAAACCAAGTCAGCTGAACGTTGTACCGCTTTATAAGTAGTGTTACCGGTGTTCAGATCAGGGAAGATAAACACAGTCGCTTTACCTGCAACAGGTGAATTTGGCGCTTTAGATTTAGCAACGTCAGCCATAACAGCCGCGTCGTATTGTAAAGGACCATCAATCATCAGATCAGGGCGTTTTTCTTGTGCTAAACGTGTCGCTTCACGAACTTTCTCTACATCGCTACCTGCACCAGAGTTACCAGTAGAATAAGAGATCATCGCAACGCGTGGGTCGATACCGAATGCAATTGCAGAATCTGCAGATTGAATTGCGATTTCAGCCAGTTGTTCTGCTGTTGGATCTGGGTTAATTGCACAGTCACCATAAACATAAACTTGTTCAGGTAACAGCATAAAGAACACAGAAGACACTAATGAGCTACCTGGTGCAGTTTTGATTAACTGTAATGGTGGGCGAATAGTGTTAGCGGTAGTATGAACAGCACCAGAAACTAGGCCATCTACTTCACCTTTTTCCAGCATTAATGTGCCAAGAACAACGTTATCTTCTAACTGTTCACGAGCAACAACCTCTGTCATACCTTTGCTTTTACGCAGTTCAACTAAGCGAGGCACATAGATTTCACGGACTTCTTTAGGATCGACTAACTCAATGCCTGTACCTAATTCAACACCTTGTGCAGTTGCTACACGACGAATTTCTTCAGGATCGCCTAACAGTACGCAAGTTGCGATACCACGTTCAGCACAAATTGCTGCAGCTTTGACAGTACGTGGCTCATCACCTTCAGGTAAAACGATACGTTTTTTCGCTTTACGTGCTAGTTCTGTTAACTGATAACGGAATGCTGGTGGTGATAGGCGGTTAGGGCGTTCAGAGTTCGCTGTCAGTGAATCAATCCATTGTGTATTGATATGTTGAGCAACGTAGTTCTGAATTTTTTCAATACGTTCATGGTCATCAGCAGGAACTTCTAAGCTAAAGCTTTGCAGATTTAAAGAGGTCTGCCAAGTGTTCGCACTAACCATAAAGATTGGTAAGCCAGTTTCAAATGCACGTTCACAAAGTTGTTTGATTGGTGCATCGATTTGGTAACCACCTGTTAGTAGGATTGCACCAATTTCAACGCCATTCATTGCTGCAAGGCATGCTGAAACTAATACATCAGGGCGATCCGCTGAAGTCACTAAAAGTGAACCAGGACGGAAATGCTCTAACATGTGTGGAATACTGCGTGCACAGAAAGTAACAGACTTAATACGACGGGTTTCAATATCGCCTTTATTGACGATAGTCGCATTTAAGTGTTTTGCCATATCTGTTGCACGAGTGGCGATTAAATCGAAGTTCCATGGAATGCAACCCAGTAAAGGCAGTGGGCTATTTTTTTCGATGGTTTTTAAATCGACATTAGAGATAATCGCTTTACTTGAATCATCAAAGATTTCAGATAAGTCAGGGCGAGTACGGCCTTGATCATCAACAGGTGCATTTAGTTTGTTAACAATAACGCCTGTGATATTTTGGTTTTTTACACCGCCGAATTCAGCACGCGCAAATTCGATACGCTCTTTTAGCTGTTCAACAGTGTTGTTACCTAATGCAGTAACGAAAACAATTTCAGCACCTAATGTTTTTGCAATTTCATAGTTTAATGATTGTGCAAAAGGGTGCTTACGCATAGGTACCAGACCTTCGATGAGAATAACTTCTGCATCAGCGGTGTTTTCATGGTATCTAGCAACAATTTCTTCCATCAAAACATCTTTTTGGTTTGAGCTGAGTAGAGACTCAACATAATCCATGTTTAAAGGTTCTGATGATTGAATAGTGGAGTGAGAGCGGATAATCGCAGTTGTCTGATCTAACGCGCCTTTTACACGAGGTTGTGCAATTGGTTTGAACACGCTCAGGCTAACGCCTTTTTGTTCCATAGAACGGATAACACCCAAGCTGACGCTGGTTAAACCTACGCGTGTATCAGTTGGGACTAGCATAATTGTACGGGACACGGAAACCTCTTTAAATATCGGTTGCTCGTTATGTAAAACAGTACTGCCAGTATTACACTGGCAGTACATCAAAGAACTTAAGCGGTCAGGCGACTTGCGTCCTGAGCGATAACTAACTCTTCGTTAGTTGGGATAACAACAGCAAGACGGCTGTTATCGGTAGTGATAGTGCCTGATTTACCGAAACGTGCATCTAAGTTACGTTGATGATCAACTTCAAAACCTAACAGAGCCAGTTTTTTCAGTGATAATTCACGTACCATTGCTGCGTTTTCACCGATACCACCAGTAAAGATAATAGCATCTAAACGACCTTCCATCAGTGCACAGTAAGAACCGATGTATTTCGCTAAACGATGGCAGTAAACGTCCATTGCACGTTTAGCATCTGCTTTAGTGTCGTAGTTATCTTCAACATAACGGCAGTCACTAGTGACTTCAGTTAAACCTAATAAACCAGATTCTTTAGTCAGCAGTTTGTTGATGTCTTCAACGCTCATGCCTAAAGCATCATGTAAATGGAACACGATAGCAGGATCGATATCACCACTACGAGTACCCATGACTAAACCTTCTAATGGAGTCAGCCCCATAGAAGTATCAACACATTTACCATTAACGATAGCAGAAACAGAACCACCATTACCTAAATGGCAAGTGATTACGTTCAGCTCATCAACAGGTTTGTTTAACATTTTAGCGGCTTCACGAGAAACGAAGAAATGGCTAGTTCCGTGAGCACCATAACGACGGATGCTGTGATCTTTATATAAGCTGTATGGCAGAGCATACAAATAAGCTTCTTCTGGCATTGTTTGATGGAATGCAGTGTCAAATACAGCAACCATTTTTTCAATTAAATGAGGGAATGCTTTACGTGCTTCTTCAATACCAATAAGGTGAGCTGGGTTATGCAATGGTGCAAATGGGATTGCTGCTTCAATACCTTTGATAACGTCGTCAGTGATCACGACAGATTTAGTGAATTTCTCGCCACCATGAACAATACGGTGACCAATAGACGCGATTTGTGCAGAAAGTTCTGGTTTTTGAGCCAGAATAGTATTTACGATGAAGTTTAATGCTTCGCTATGAGCAGCGCCTGCGCCTAACGCAGCTTCGTGTTTCTGGCCATCCATTTTCCATTTCAGGCGGGCTTCAGGAAGGTTGAAGCATTCAGCCAAACCTGACAGGAATTCATCACCATTTTCTGGGTTGATAATTGCAAATTTAAGAGAAGAACTACCGCAGTTCAGTACCAGCACCAGCTTACTTGACATGGAATTACCTATTTATCTTGTTGTCGTAGTGTCTTTTATATTATAAAGACGGTGGTTAATAAAACGTCAATCATAAAAGCCTATCGCATTCCTATGATGACATTAATGACGCGCATCATGCTTAAAGTAAAAAACTTGATGCTAATTATAGTTGCCAATCATTAATTGGACGATTTTTATTCACCCATTAACTTTTCGCGTTAAAATCGGCGAAAAGGGTTGAAAATCACGCCGGCAAACAAAATATAGCGCTTTATTGCCACAAAGCTTTAGAATGGGCACAGGATACAGAGTAAAGGCAACAAAGACAAAATATACTTAATTCTACTAAAAGATTTTTATTCTTTATAGATATTTTTTAAAAGTTACAAAAGAAATTGATTGAGGTCATTATGAGCGAACCGACAGTGACTCCCCCCGGCTTTTTTAAGAAGCTTCGTTTGGGTAACGAGTATTTAAAAACCTGGCCGGTTGAAAAGCAGTTAGCGCCTGTTTTCCCTGAAAATCGTATTGTCAAAGCCACGCGCTTTGGTATTCGCTATATGCCACCTATCGCCATTTTTACAATGACATGGCAAATCGCATTAGGCGGCAATTTAGGGCCAGCAATTACAACAGCGCTCTTTGCTTGTAGCTTGCCAATGCAAGGATTATGGTGGTTAGGCAAGCGTGCAGCAACGCCTCTTCCTGCTACGTTATTGCGCTGGTTTTATGAAATTCGTGAGAAATTTGAAGAAGCAGGTATCGCTTTAGCCCCTGTAGAGCAAACACCGACTTACCTTTCTTTAGCCCATTTATTAAAACGTGTTTTTAAGCAACTGGATCGTTCTTTTCTTGATGATGTGTAGAACATTTGTTCTACCTTCTTCGTTTGTCATTATTGTCATCTGAATTACCCCGTTGAGATCAAAAAACGCGTAGTTAGCACTACTCAATACTTTTGATTAATGTCATGCTCTCCTCAATGATTTCTTTGGAGAATTAATGATGGAAATGACACACGCACAACGCTTGATCCTCTCTAATCAGTATAAAATGATGACTATGATGGATCCTGATAACGCTGAACGTTATCGTCGCTATCAGACAATTATTGAACGTGGTTATGGATTACAATTACGTGAACTTGATCGTGACTTCGATGAAATGTCAGAAGAGACTTGCCGTACCATTATTAACGTCATGGAAATGTACCATGCACTGCAAGTTTCTCGTGATAACTTAAAAGAACAAGAGATGCCAGATGCTCGACGTGTCGCATTTATAGGCTTTGATGCGGCGACAGAATCCCGCTATCTTAGCTATGTGCGTTTTATGGTGAATACAGAAGGGCGTTACACGCATTTCGATAGTGGCAGTCATGGTTTTAACTCTCAAACACCAATGTGGGAAAAATACCAAAGAATGCTTAATGTTTGGTTAGCGTGCCCTCGCCAATATCACCTTAGCGCCGTTGAAATCCAGCAAATACTTAATGCGTAATTGCAGTACATAATAGTTAACGCATCACTATAAGGTAAAAGTAGGCATAAAATATGGCAATCACATGTAAAGGTTTTCTGTTTGATTTAGATGGAACATTAGTCGATTCATTACCAGTTGTTGAACATTGTTGGGCGTTATTTGGTGAGCGTGTCGGTGTATCAACACAAGAGATTAATGACTACATCCACGGAAAGCCTGCTATTGAGTCGATTCGCCATTTTATGCCTAATGCCACCGAACAAGAGATAACCGAGACATTTCGTTGGTTAGAGAAATTAGAATCAACACAAATAGAAGGTTTAGCCCCGCTTCCGGGGGCTATTGAGTTAATTAATCGCCTTAATGACTTAAATATTCCGTGGGCGATTGTCACATCAGGTACGGTTCCGATCGCAACAACACGCCAATCTGTTACGGGTATTCCAGAACCTAAGCATTGGGTTACAGCGGAATGCATTAGTAAAGGTAAACCTAATCCCGAGCCTTATCTTTTAGGTGCCAAAAAGTTGGGATTATTACCACAAGATTGTGTGGTTTTTGAAGATGCAGCTGCGGGGCTCTACTCTGGTTTAGATGCGGGATGCCAAGTTGTTGCCGTTCATGCCCCTCTTTCTCTCCCTCGCCGTAATGAGATTCATTTAATTATTGATTCTTTAAATGATATTCAAATCGAGAAGCAAGCTGAAAAAGTAATAATAACGCACAAAAGATAGTCTTTTCTTTGATCATATTAGAAGATTTATTGTTGTAAAAATGGTCTACTTATCAATGTAGTGAATTGATGTCTTAAACTGTTTTCACTTATTGCTGATCGAGGCCATTTTGAATAGCGAATTATTATGGGTTTTAAGCCTGCTATTGATAGCTATTGTCCTTTTTACGACCAACAAAATCCGCATGGATGTGGTCGCTTTACTTGTCATCATCGCATTCGTTCTTAGCGGTACTCTCTCATTAAATGAAGCCACGGTAGGGTTTAGCGATCCTAACGTATTACTTATTGCGGCCCTTTTTGTTATTGGTGAAGGGTTAGTGAGAACAGGTGTGGCTTATCAAATGGGGGACTGGCTAGTTCGTGTCGCGGGTAGCAGTGAAGTTAAAATGCTTGTGCTATTAATGATATGCGTTGCAAGTTTAGGTGCTTTCATGAGTTCAACAGGTGTTGTTGCCATCTTTATTCCTGTTGTATTGAGTGTTGCTGCTCGAATGAAAACATCGCCAGGTCGTTTAATGATGCCGTTAGGCTTTGCTGGACTGATTAGTGGATTAATGACCTTAGTGGCAACACCACCTAATATGGTTGTTAACAGTGAATTAGTCAGAGAAGGTTTACCGAGTTTTCAGTTTTTCTCCATTACACCTATTGGTATCGCCGTATTATTCGCAGGCATTCTCTATATGCTGGTGGTACGTCGATGGCTAGGAAATAACGATAATGGTAAGCAAAAAGAAGCTTATCGTCGGACTTTCCGTGATCTTATTCGTGATTATCAGTTAGCTGGGCGTGCTCGTCGTTTAGCCATTCGTAAAGGTTCTCCGCTAGTCGGTCATTCACTTGATGAATTACATTTACGTTCTCGTTATGGTGCAAACGTTGTCGGTATTGAACGCTGGAGGCGCTTTCGGCGTGTTATGGTTAGCGCAACGGGTGGTACTGAATTAAGAGAGCGTGATGTTTTATTAGTTGATATGTCAGCCAGTGATGTCGATTTACGTGAGTTTTGCCGTGAACAGCTATTAGAGCCAATGGTATTGCGGGGTGAATATTTTTCTGAACAATCTCGTGATGTAGGGCTTGCTGAAGTCTCCATGAATCCTGATTCCGAATTATTAGGCAAATCATTAAGAGAAATAAAATTTCGTACCCGTTATGGACTAAACGTGGTTGCTATTCGTCGTGAAGGAAGTGCTTTACCGGGTAAAATTGTCGATGAGCCATTACGCCTTGGTGATGTGTTATTGGTGATTGGTGATTGGAAATTAATCCGTATTCTTTCGACGAAACCACGTAATTTTATTGTGTTAAATTTAGCTGCAGAAATTGAAACTGTTGCCCCTGCTTCATCCCAAGCTCCTCATGCACTGTTTTCGTTAGCACTAATGGTGGCGTTAATGGTGACGAATGAAGTCCCTAATTTTATTGCGGCACTTATTGCCTGTTTGTTAATGGGTAAATTCCGTTGTATTGATATGGAAAGTGCTTATCGCTCTATTCATTGGCCAAGTATTATTTTAATTGTCGGTATGATGCCTTTTGCAGCCGCATTACAAAAAACAGGCGGTATAGAGCTTATTGTTAATGGTTTAATGGATGTTGCGGGTAGTGCTGGTCCTCAAGTGATGTTGGTGTGTTTATTTATACTTTGTGCATCAATTGGGTTGTTTATTTCCAATACGGCAACGGCGGTATTAATGGCACCAATTGCTATAGCTGCGGCTAACCAAATGAATGTTTCTCCACTACCATTTGCAATGGTGATAGGTGTTGCAGCATCTGCAGCATTTATGACGCCAGTTTCATCGCCTGTTAATACGCTGATCCTGGAGCCGGGTGGTTATAAGTTTGCCGACTTTATGAAGATTGGTGTGCCATTTACGGTTATTGTGATGTTGATTAGTGTCTTCCTGATCCCGCTATTATTCCCATTCTAAATATTAATACTTTTGTTTTGCTGAAACGCTGTTTGTTAATTAATAAACAGCGTTTTTTATTTATTGGGCGATGTTTTTTATTTGATGTATGCGACATATCTATGAATGTGTGTTTTCTGAAAATCTTTCTTAGAAAAAAAAGTATAGTCATATTATTGATCTGAAAATAATTTAATAAGAGAGACATATAATGTGTATAAATTCAATAAGCACCTCAAACAAAATTTTGATTCAGAATGATAAAAGTACTCAAGATGACAATAGAATAAGCACTATATCAAACAATAGTAGAGAGTTTAAAACTAATGGCAATAATCATACATCAAAAGAAAGTAACAAAGTATTAAGTAATAAAATAAAAGAGATAATAATAGAAAAAAATAGCCAGGGTAAATCAACAGCAAGAGTAAATAATAAAAATATTGTTTTTTCTAGTGAACATAATAAAAATTTGACTCAAAGTGTTAGCGATGATCTAAAACAGATAAAACAGGCTATTTCTACACGTCGTACTGTTTTTAAAGGATTGATCGCGAATAATTTGATGAATAATAAAGAAAGTGTGGGGAATGAGATATTATCAAAGTATAATAATTTTACTTCATTAGCACCTGAGTTTCATGATAAAGCATCAAAAGCAATGACTAATTTTTCTATTTCATTAGAATTAAACAATGCAGATGAAGCAATAATCTTTTCTATATTAGAAAATAATAATAAGAATGATTCTGTTGAGTATGTAAAGGATTATTTAAATGAGAAATACCAAGGATATATAGACGCTGGAAAAAATAAGTTGAATATCACTAATAGAGCGAAAAATATATTAAAAACAATGGAGTCAAATAAATTTGATAAAAAAATAGAAGGTCTTTTTGAACTTGTTAATGATTTTAAAAATAAAAATATTGTTAGAAATAAAAGTGATTTAAATACACATGATATTTTTCAAGGAATTGCTGAACACTATCTTAATGACAATAATATTCATGTTAATTTAGAACAAGCCGAAAATATTATTGAAAAAATGATCAAAGATAAAGGTTTAGAGTTTGCTGCAACATTAAACTCAGAAAAACGATTAGAGACAGTTAATTCGGCAATTGACCAAACATTAGATTATATGAAAGCACTAAAACTTAATGAAAATAAAAATGATATAATAATGCTTGCTATGGGAAAAACAAAAAGTATCAATAGAAGTAATGTATTTATTAGAGGTATGAAAGGAATAAGAAATCTAGTTATTGGTAAAGATAATAGCAAAATTGAGAGGCTAAATAAATTAACAGAAGGTTTGATCGTAAGTTTTGAATCCAATACATTGAAGTTTTTAGCAGAAAATATAAAGGAAATGGAAAATATAAAAGGTATGAATGATAAGGATATTAATCCTGATAAAAACGATGTAAAAAATGAAGATTGATTTATATCATTAAATTATAGTATCAACTTTAAAGTGAGTGATTATTATCACTCACTAATTTCATCAAGCGATAAACTAAACCCTGGTACAAACACCTTCATAAAATAGTCCATTTCTGGGCTATGTCTTTCTGCTAGGGTCTTTTCTAACCGATTTTTAGCCAGATTAAATTCGCTATTACCGGCTGCTAACTCTTCAAGGCATTTTAAATAAGCACACAGACTATCGGCTTGTTTTACAATAAAGGTTTCTTCCTCGCTATGTAATTGCTCATCAATAAGAGTGCGAAAGTCATCTTGTAATTCTTCGGGTAACATTTCAATTAGTTTTTGCTGCGCGTATTTTTCTATTTTTTTATATTCATGAGCAATTTGAGGATTGTGATATTTAATAGGCGTTGGCATATCGCCAGTGATCACTTCGCTTGCATCATGATACATCGCTTGTAATGCAATTCGTTCGGCATTGACATTGCCATCAAATTTACGATTTTTAATCACCGCTAAGGCATGGGCAACAAAAGCCACTTGTAAACTGTGCTCAGACACATTTTCTTGGCGAATGTTACGCATTAAAGGCCAACGAGTAATGAGTTTTAAGCGAGAAAGGTGGGCAAAAAAGTAACTCATAATATCTCCCAATTGCGTGATTGAAGTGATTATTGTGAGTGGATAATTAACAGATGTAAACGTAAATAAAAAAGAAAATAAAAAAACGCAATATAACTGATTGTTATACTGCGTTTTATTTTGATTTGATAAGTCTTATTGGTGATAACCCACGATAAAACGACCAAATTTTTGAATTGCCATATCTAAATCATCTTCACGAGGAAGGGTAACGATACGGAAATGGTCTGGGTGTGGCCAGTTAAATGCCGTTCCTTGTACTAATAGCACTTTTTCTTGCAACAATAAATCGAGGATCATTTTCTGATCGTCTTTAATACTGTAGCGATTTAAGTCAATTTTAGGGAACATATAAAGAGCACCCATTGGCTTAACGCAAGAAACACCAGGAATTTGATTGATCAGCTCCCAAGCTCGATTACGTTGTTCGTATAAGCGACCTCCCGGAAGGATAAATTCACTAATACTTTGATAGCCGCCTAATGCAGTTTGAATGGCATGTTGCATCGGAACGTTAGCGCATAAACGCATAGACGCTAACATATTCAAGCCTTCAATATAGCTTTTAGCATGTTTTTTAGGGCCGTTTAGTACCATCCAACCTTGACGAAAACCAGCAACACGATAGGTTTTTGATAAACCATTAAAAGTGACGGTTAATAAATCCGGTGCCATTGCAGCAATAGAGTGATGCTCTGCATCATCATAGAGAATTTTATCGTAGATCTCATCTGCAAAGATAATCAGGTCATGCTGACGAGCTATTTCAACGATTTCCATTAGAATATCTTTGCTATATACCGCACCCGTTGGGTTATTTGGGTTGATAATAACAATGCCGCGAGTATTTTTTGTAATTTTACTGCGGATATCATCTAAATCAGGGAACCAACCTTGTTGCTCGTCACACATATAGTGAACGGCATTTCCTCCCGAAAGAGAAACTGCGGCAGTCCATAAAGGATAATCAGGCGCAGGTACTAGCATTTCATCGCCATTATTCAATAAGGCTTGCATTGCTTGTACGATTAACTCGGAAACACCGTTACCAATATAAATGTCTTCAACCGTGATATCACGCATATCACGAGCTTGATAATGCTGCATGATAGCTTTACGCGCCGAAAATAGACCTTTGGAGTCACTATAACCCTGAGAGCTTGGTAGATTGCGGATCACATCTACTAAAATTTCATCAGGTGCTTCAAAGCCAAAAGGTGCTGGGTTACCAATATTGAGTTTTAAAACTTTGTTACCTTCTTCTTCCAGACGTTTTGCTTCTTGCAAAACCGGACCTCTAATGTCGTAACAGACATGTTCGAGTTTGTTTGATTTTTTAATCTGATTCATAGCGCGTTTACCTAATAGGGTCTGACTCGTATCTTTATTGTGATTATGGCGACTTAGCGATATTTATCACCGATTGCTATTCATATAGAAAGATACAAATGAAAAGGCTGTCCCAGCAAATAACTGTTCTATCACTCTACTCTTACGTTACAAACTTTTGAAGATGCTAGGTAATTTTTGGTGTAAAAGGTCAGTTTATTCTTAGAATGTTATTTTGATGACTAATTGTATTGCTTATGGCGGATTTATGTTTCAGTTTTGAAAAATAATCTGGATTATTATTCTATTGAAAGAGGGCTTTTTAGTGTGGTGATTAGAAATAAGTTGATGTGATACACAGGTAGATGAAATGTTGCATAATCAATTATTGAATAATTTTATCGGATTTGTATTATCTGGCTTAATATATTAAATTTTCAAATAATATGGTTAAATCTATTTAATTCTATAGCAATCAATTAGTTTAAGTATAAATTAAATTTAAATCTTAAATTTAATTTATAGGGGAAGATACTTAAATTCGAATGCATAGTTAAGATAATTTAAATTATTTTCAAAATGTTAAAATTTATGAATGAGAAAGCAATATAGTATGATCTAAGTCTAACTTGTGATGACGGTATACAGTTCTTTCTTGTGAATGCTTGAAATGATAATAAAATTTAATTTGTTACAAAAAGATGCAATTCCTTTCCATCTAGGAGGTGTAAACGATAAGAAACAAATGTAAAGTATTCGGTATGTCTTTGCTCTCTTTTTCAGAGTAGAGTACTGTCTGAATCGGAAGTCTTTTTTAGACTTTTGATATAAAACACCAGGTATATGTAATTTAAAAATCAAAAATAAGTGAAGAATAAACAATGATTAATGCAAATCGTCCGATAATGAATCTCGACCTCGATCTGCTTAGAACGTTTGTAGCTGTAGCAGATTTGAACACTTTTGCAGCAGCCGCTGCTGCTGTATGTCGAACCCAATCTGCTGTGAGTCAGCAGATGCAACGTTTAGAGCAATTGGTCGGTAGAGAGCTTTTTGCCCGCCATGGTCGTAATAAACTTTTAACAGAGCATGGCCTACAACTGTTAGGTTATGCTCGTCAAATTCTGCGTGCAAATGATGATGCAACGGCATCATTAACGTATAGCGATGCAGAAGGGGAGCTACGTATTGGTGCTTCTGATGACTCTGTTGATACTTTATTACCGTTTTTATTAAACCGTATCGCATCAGTGTATCCACGTTTAGCTGTTGATGTTCGCATTAAGCGTTCTCAATATATTGAAACAATGCTAGATAATCATGAAATTGATTTAGCATTAACAACAGCACGTATTGGTCATCATCCTCGTACAGCGTTACGTACAGCACCAGTGCTATGGCATTGCGCGCCAGATTTCCAATTACAAATGAATGAGCCTATTCCTTTAGTTGTAATGGATGAAACGAACCCATTCCGTCAATTAGCGATAAACACGTTAGATGATGCTGGGATCCAATGGCGTATTGCTTATGAAGCAGCTTCTTTATCCGCTGTTCGTGCCGCAGTTAATGCAGAAGTGGGTATTACTGCGCGTCCACTTGAAATGCAAAATGCCGATTTACGTATTTTAGGCGAAAGCGAAGGATTACCTCGTTTACCTGAAACACAGTATTGGTTGTATCGTAACTCTGATGAACAAAATGAAGCGGTGTTAACGGTATTCAATGCGATTGAAAACAAGAAAACACCTTATACCGTCACTGCATCTGAAGATATTAGCTCTACTGAACTTGAATAATCACATTAATAATTGTGTGAATTTTTTAGCGTTAGAACACAAAAATTAAAGATTAAAAAAGAGTCAAATAAAACTGGATAGTGATGAATAGTGATAAACGGGAATAGATGCAATTAAGTGCGTTTATTTCCGTTTTTTATTGCCATTTTTTGAAATAGTAACACCTTGTTAATAATTATGTTGTTTTATGTATTTATCTTTGTGACATTTCATCCCAAAACTACCTTAACTGTTTGTTAAAAAAATGTTTACCTTTCCACTTGGTTAATCAGTTGTAGGATTTGTTAACAAATAAAAAGATTGTCTAGGTTTTAAGAGAATAAAAAAGTAAATCTAATCGGATATTTGACCTCCTCCACAATATTAGAAAGTTAATTTGTTAAAATTTGGATAAATTTTAAACTGATTAAGTATTTTTTCGACTATTTTGTGAGTTTGATCAAGAAAATAAGGCACATTTGCCTGTGTTGAGTCAGGTTTTTCCTGAGATACTGGTGTAGTAAAATCGAATTATCGGTTAGACTAAGCGTGTTAGCATAAAGTTTGTCGGTTGACTGACACGTTTTAGCATTAGCCAGTAATTGAGTGTTAAAAATGAGTGTTAAATTTGTTAAATCGCGATGGAAAACTGAGTGATTTGTCGCAAAGTTTTCCAAAAAATAATAAAGGTATAAATAGACTGTTATTATTTCTTTAATTAGCAAGTCTGTTTAATTCGCCTTTTTTTTCGTAATTAGAAATGTGGTGTAAACCGCCGGATAAGAGTTGGTTAATTGACACCACCTTTGATGAGTAAGCAATGAGTATGTCTACAACCACCGAAGTTATCGCCCATCATTGGGCATTTGCTGTCTTCCTCATAGGCGCATTGGGGTTATGTTCGCTCATGTTGTTGGGTGCCCGCTATTTAGGCGGACGCGCACAGGCAAGGGCAAAGCATGTTCCTTATGAATCTGGTCTTGATTCTGTTGGCAGCGCTCGTCTGCGCATGTCAGCTAAATTCTATTTAGTTGCCATGTTTTTCGTTATTTTCGATGTTGAAGCACTGTTTCTTTATGCCTGGGCTGTTTCCGTTCGTGAAGTTGGCTGGTTAGGCTTTATTGAAGCGTCAGTCTTCATCGCTATTTTATTAGCTGGATTATTCTATTTGGTTCGTATAGGCGCATTAGATTGGACGCCTGTTCGCTCTCGTCGTGAAACCGCGAGTAAAAGCCATGTTCGATTAACCAGCGGCAAACATCCGCAGCAGTAATAAGCGAGGCATTAGAAATGGATTATACGCTCACCCGCATAGATCCGAACGGTGAGAATGACCGTTATCCCCTGCAATCACAGGAAATTGTCAGTGACCCATTAGATGCTCACGTTCATCGCAGCGTGTATATGGGAAAACTGGAACATGCGTTGCATGATGTTGTGAACTGGGGACGGAAAAACTCTTTATGGCCATATAACTTTGGTCTTTCCTGTTGTTATGTTGAAATGGTGACGTCATTTACGGCTGTGCATGACGTGGCTCGTTTTGGTTCAGAAGTATTACGTGCATCACCTCGTCAAGCTGACTTTATGGTGGTTGCGGGTACTTGCTTTACTAAAATGGCACCCGTTATTCAACGTTTATACGATCAGATGTTAGAGCCTAAATGGGTTATCTCTATGGGGGCATGTGCAAACTCTGGTGGTATGTACGACATCTACTCAGTAGTGCAAGGTGTTGATAAGTTCATTCCAGTTGATGTGTATATTCCTGGCTGTCCACCACGCCCTGAAGCTTACATGCAAGCACTGATGTTATTACAAGAGTCCATTGGTAAAGAACGTCGTCCATTATCATGGGTTGTCGGCGACCAAGGTGTTTACCGTGCCAATATGCAATCAGAACGAGAAAGAAAACACGGTGAACGTATCGCAGTGAAAAACCTGCGTACTCCTGACGAAATTTAAAGGCTTTTGCCTAAGACGTAACCAGAGCAATGTGTTGCGATCATAGTAACCCTGATCAAAGTTGTGGTGAATAGAAATGACCGATCAGATAGCGCAAAAAGGCGCTCGGCCAGCGTGGGAAACGACCGATCATATTGATGATCAGGTGGTTAATGAACTGCGTCAGAAATTTGGGCCAGATGCGTTTACGTTCCAGCCTACTCGTACTGGCATGCCAGTTGTTTGGGTAAAACGGGAACAACTTATTGAGGTAATGCTATACCTCAAATCTTTACCAAAACCTTATGTCATGCTGTTTGATATGCATGGTTTTGATGAGCGTCTTCGTACGCATCGTCAAGGCTTGCCAGCAGCAGACTTTTCTGTTTTCTATCATCTGATATCAATCGATCGTAATAAAGATATCATGCTGAAAGTCGCATTAAGTGAAAATGATCTTAATGTTCCGACTATCACATCTATCTTCCCTAACTCGAATTGGTATGAGCGTGAAGTCTGGGATATGTTTGGGATTGTCTTTAATGGGCATCCAAATTTACGCCGTATTATGATGCTTCCTGATTGGGAAGGTCATCCGTTGCGTAAAGATTATCCTGCTCGTGCGACAGAGTTCGATCCTTATGTGCTGACAAAGCAGAAACAGGATCTGGAAATGGAATCGCTGACATTCAAACCTGAAGAGTGGGGGATGAAACGCGGTACTGAGAATGAGGACTTTATGTTCTTAAACCTCGGTCCTAACCATCCATCATCTCATGGTGCATTCCGTATTATTCTTCAGCTTGATGGCGAGGAGATCGTCGACTGTGTGCCTGACGTGGGTTATCACCACCGTGGTGCTGAAAAAATGGGTGAGCGCCAATCTTGGCACAGTTATATCCCATACACAGACCGAATTGAATACCTCGGCGGATGCGTTAACGAAATGCCTTATGTACTTGCAGTGGAAAAACTTGCCGGTATTGAAGTGCCTGAACGCGTTAAAGTCATTCGTGTCATGCTGTCTGAGCTATTTCGTATTAATAGCCACTTACTGTATATCAGTACCTTTATCCAAGACGTTGGTGCGATGACACCCGTGTTCTTTGCCTTTACTGACCGTCAAAAAGTTTACAACATCGTTGAAGCAATTACCGGATTCCGTATGCACCCTGCATGGTTCCGTATCGGTGGTGTTGCTCATGACTTACCTCGCGGTTGGGAACGCTTATTACGTGAATTCTTAGATTGGATGCCAAAACGTCTAGATTCTTACGTAAAAGCAGCACTGCAAAACAGTATCTTAAAAGGTCGTACTATTGGTGTTGCCTCATATAATACTAAAGAAGCATTAGATTGGGGTGTCACAGGTGCAGGTCTTCGTGCAACTGGGGTTGAGTTTGACGTGCGTAAATGGCGTCCATATTCAGGTTATGAAAACTTTGAATTTGAAATCCCTGTCGCAAGTAATGGTGACTGTTATGACCGCGTAATGCTGAAAGTAGAAGAACTACGCCAAAGCTTACGTATTCTGGAACAGTGCTATAAAAATATGCCAGAAGGGCCATTTAAAGCAGACCATCCACTGACAACGCCTCCACCAAAAGAGCGTACATTACAGCATATCGAAACCATGATTAACCACTTCCTACAGGTTTCATGGGGTCCTGTTATGCCTGCTAATGAATCATTCCAGATGGTTGAAGCCACGAAAGGGATCAACAGCTATTACTTAACCAGTGATGGCAGCACAATGAGCTACCGTACCCGTATTCGTACGCCAAGTTTTGCTCACTTGCAGCAAATCCCCGCAGTTATCCGCGGTAGTCTGGTTTCTGACTTGATTGTGTATCTGGGAAGTATTGATTTTGTAATGTCGGATGTGGATCGTTAATCATGCAAAATGAATTAAACCAAAAAGATGATGCTGTGCAGATCGAAATCGTTGATGTAACACATTCAAAGAAAGCAACGTTTGTTTTAACTGAAGAAGAACGTGCTGAAATTGAGCAAGAAAAACATCATTACGAAGATCCGCGAGCAGCCTCTATTGAAGCACTGAAAATTGTGCAAAAGAACCGTGGTTGGGTTGAAGACGGCGCAATTTATGCGATTGCGGATGTTCTTGGGATCCCTGCAAGCGATGTTGAAGGCGTTGCGACGTTCTATAGCCAAATTTTCCGTCAACCCGTTGGCCGTCACATCATTCGTTTTTGTGACAGCGTGGTTTGTCATATTACAGGTTATCAAGGCATTCAAGCAGCGATTGAAAAGCACCTTAATATCATTCCTGGTCAAACTACACCAGATGGTCGCTTTACGTTACTGCCAACCTGCTGTTTAGGTAATTGTGATAAAGGTCCTACTATGATGGTAGATGACGATACTCACAGCTTTGTTAAACCTGAAGAGATTGAAACGTTACTGGAGCAGTATCCATGACAGCAATTTCAGGAGCAAAACCGATTATTCGTAGCGCAGAAACGCATCCGCTAACGTGGCGCTTACGTGATGATCGTCAGCCTGTATGGCTGGATGAATACCGTGCTACAAACGGTTATAAAGCGGCAGAAAAAGCATTAAAAGGGATGTCACCGACTGAGGTGACCACTGAAGTTAAAGATGCTGGCCTAAAAGGTCGTGGTGGTGCTGGATTCTCAACAGGCTTGAAATGGAGCCTGATGCCAAAAGATGAAAGCATGAATATCCGTTACATCCTTTGTAACGCAGATGAAATGGAGCCGGGTACTTATAAAGACCGTCTCTTAATGGAAGAACTTCCACATCTGTTAATTGAAGGGATGATTATCGGCGCTCACGCACTAAAAGCTTACCGTGGCTATATTTTCCTTCGTGGCGAATATATTGAAGCGGCTAAGAATCTGCGCCATGCTATTGAAGAAGCAAAAGCAGCAGGCTTTCTGGGTAAAAACATCTTTGGTTCAGGCATTGATTTTGAACTGTTTGTTCACACGGGTGCAGGTCGTTACATCTGTGGTGAAGAGACAGCATTAATCAACTCATTAGAAGGTCGTCGTGCTAACCCGCGCTCTAAACCTCCATTCCCTGCAACATCAGGTGCATGGGGTAAACCAACTTGTGTCAATAACGTTGAAACACTGTGTAATGTGCCTGCGATTATTGAACACGGCAAAGATTGGTATATCGGCTTAAGTGAAGGTAAAAGCCCAGATGCGGGTACTAAATTAATGGGATTCTCAGGTCGCGTGAAATATCCGGGCTTATGGGAATTACCATTTGGTACAACAGCGCGCGAGATCCTTGAAGATTACGCAGGGGGTATGCGTGATGGTCTTAAGCTAAAAGCATGGCAACCGGGTGGTGCAGGTACTGACTTCTTAACAGAAGATCACCTCGATCTTCCAATGGATTTTGGCACGATTGCAAAAGCAGGTAGCCGTTTAGGTACAGCACTTGCAATGGCGGTAGATAATGAAATTAATATGGTTTCATTAACCCGTAACTTAGAAGAGTTCTTTGCTCGTGAATCTTGTGGCTGGTGTACACCTTGTCGTGATGGCTTGCCATGGAGTGTCGAAATCTTACGTGCGATAGAAAACGGTAAAGGTCGCCCTGGTGATATCGAAACCCTTGAACATTTATGTCGTTCTTTAAGTCCGGGACACACATTCTGTGCTCACGCACCGGGTGCAGTAGAACCTTTACAAAGCGCCATTAAATATTTCCGTGAAGAATTTGAGGCTGGCATTATTCAAGAAGATTATACCAATGCCAACTTGATCAGAGGTATTCAGCCTAACTTACTGAAAAGCCGCTGGTAATTTTTCACGACACATTCTAGGTTTAACGCCTGCTGTGCAGGCCTTTGGGAAGCATGCTGACTATGGCTACGATTCATGTAGACGGCAAAGAATATGAAGTTAACGGGGCTGATAACCTGTTAGAAGCCTGTCTTAATTTAGGCTTAGATATTCCTTATTTTTGCTGGCATCCAGCGCTGGGAAGCGTTGGCGCTTGCCGCCAGTGTGCGGTTAAGCAGTATCAAAATGCTGAGGATACCCGCGGTCGTTTAGTGATGTCTTGTATGACACCTGCGACTGATGGCACGTTTATCTCTATCGATGACGAAGAAGCGAAGAAATTCCGCGAAAGCGTTGTTGAATGGTATATGACAAACCATCCTCATGACTGTCCAGTTTGTGAAGAAGGCGGTAACTGCCACCTTCAAGATATGACGGTAATGACAGGTCACACTATGCGTCGCTATCGCTTTACTAAGCGTACACATAGAAACCAAGACTTGGGACCGTTTATTTCTCACGAAATGAACCGTTGTATTGCTTGTTACCGCTGTGTTCGTTACTACAAAGATTATGCTGATGGTACTGATCTTGGTGTCTTTGGTGCACATAACAACGTATTTTTTGGACGCGTTGAAGATGGCACATTAGAGAGCGAATTCTCAGGTAACTTGGTTGAAATTTGTCCGACGGGTGTTTTCACCGATAAAACCCACTCATCTCGTTATAACCGCAAATGGGATATGCAGTTTGCACCAAGCATTTGTCAGGGTTGTAGCATGGGTTGTAACATCAGCCCTGGTGAACGTTATGGTGAATTACGTCGTATCGAAAACCGTTATAACGGGACTGTAAACCGCTATTTCCTTTGTGACCGTGGTCGTTTTGGCTATGGCTATGTGAATTTAGCAAGCAGACCTCGTCAGCCTAAAAAACGTTTAGGCAGTAACTGGTTAGAAATTAACGCTGTTCAAGCGACTCAAGCAGCTGCGGATATGCTGAAGAAAAGTCAGCGTATCGTGGGTATTGGTTCCCCGCGTGCAAGCATTGAAAGTAACTTCGCATTACGTGAAGTTGTTGGCGCTGAAAACTTCTATAGCGGTATCTCTGCATCAGAGCAAAAACGTCTGACCTTAATGTTAGATATTTTACAAAAAGGTGGCGTTCATACTCCATCTCTGCGTGAAATTGAAGATTACGATGCCGTTTTAGTGTTAGGTGAAGATTTAACACAAACTGGTGCTCGTATGGCATTGTCTGTACGTCAGGCCGTGAAAGGTAAAGCGCGTGAAATGGCGGCAGCTCAAAAAGTGGCTGACTGGCAAATTGCTGCGATTATGAATATCGGGCAACGTGCAAAATACCCACTGTTTGTCACTCATGTTGATGAAACTCGCCTCGATGATGTTGCTGCGTGGAGTTATCGCGCACCCGTTGTTGATCAAGCGCGTTTAGGCTTTGCGATTGCGAATAACATTAACGGTGATGCACCAGCTGTTGATGGTATTGATGAAGCGCTGAATAAACACATCGAAATGGTTGTTCAAGCACTTTCTCAAGCCAAGAAACCATTAATTATCAGTGGTAGCCATGCGGGTAGCGAAGACGTTATCAAAGCAGCCGCTAACATTGCTTTTGCATTAAAAGCAAAAGGTAATGAAGTAGGGCTTTCTTTCGTTGCTGATGATGCAAACAGCATGGGTCTTGCCATGATGAATGCACAGCCACTTGATGACGCATTAAAAATGATGCGTAGTGGTCAAGTTAACACCGTTGTTGTCATGGAAAACGATTTATATCGTCATTTTGATGCCGACGTGATTGATGATGCGATTGCTAAAGTAGATAACTTAATTGTCATCGACCACCAGCAAACTGACATTATGGCGAAAGCACATCTTGTTCTCCCAGCTTCTTCATTCGCTGAAAGTGATGGAACAATGGTGAGTCAAGAAGGCAGAGCACAACGTTATTTCCAAGTTTTCGAACCTTCTTTCTATAACAAAGAAGTGGTGATGCATGAAAGCTGGCGTTGGTTGAGTGCGGTTGATTCACAATGGCATGAAAGAACACTGGATTGGACACAGTTAGACAATGTGATTGAACATTGTGCGACGAGTCTTCCTCAGTTTGCTGGCATTGTTGATGCGGCACCAAATGCGTCATTCCGTATTCGTGGACAAAAACTGGCTCGTGAACCACATCGTTATAGTGGTCGTACATCTATGCTGGCGAATGTGTCTGTTCATGAACAGCGTCAACCAAAAGATATCGACACCCCATTTGCGTTCTCAATGGAAGGTAATAACAGCCCAACAGCACCTCGTCAGCAAATTCCATTTGCATGGGCGCCGGGTTGGAACTCACCTCAAGCATGGAATAAATTCCAAGCAGAAGTGGGTGGCAGCTTACGCTTTGGCGATCCAGGTGTGCGTTTAATTGAATGTGGTGATAATACACTTGGCTACTTCACTGATATTCCTGCGCCATTTAATGCACAGAAAAATCAATGGACTGTCGCACCTTGCTACCGTTTATTTGGTAGTGAAGAGTTATCACAACGCGCTGAAGTTATCCAATCTCGTATGGAAACCGCTTATTTAACATTGAGTGAATCTGATGCCCAAGCATTAGCGTTAACTCAAGGTCAGCAAGCTATGTTTACTTACGAAGGCCGTGAATTCACCTTACCTGTGAAAATCAGTGCTCACCTGACTCAAGGTCAAATTGGCTTGCCGTTAGGTATGGCAGGTATTTCTCCATCGCTGGTGGGTGTATCGGTTCGTCAACTGCGGGGTATTGCATAATGAGCTGGTTATCTCCTGAAGTTACAGAGATTTTACTCACCGTATTAAAAGCCGTTGTGATCTTGCTTGTTGTGGTCACTTGTGGTGCTTTTATGAGTATGGGGGAACGCCGTTTACTGGGTTTATTCCAAAACCGTTATGGGCCTAACCGTGTAGGTTATGCAGGTTCAGCACAGCTAATTGCGGATATGATCAAAATGTTCTTTAAAGAGGACTGGATCCCGAAATTTGCTGACCGCTTTATCTTCACCATTGCACCAGTAATTGCGTTTTCATCTTTACTGCTGTCATTTGCGATTGTACCTGTTAGCTCAACATGGGTTGTTGCTGACTTGAACATCGGTATTTTGTTCTTCTTGATGGTTGCAGGTATTGCGGTGTATGCCGTGTTATTTGCAGGATGGTCAAGTAATAACAAATATTCACTGTTAGGTGCAATGCGTGCATCAGCACAAACCGTAAGTTATGAAGTGTTCTTAGGACTTTCAATCTTAGGTGTTGTTGCACAAGCGGGCTCTTTTAACCTGACTGACATCGTAAACTCACAAGCAAATATGTGGAATGTCATCCCACAATTCTTTGGCTTTATTACGTTTGCGATTGCTGGGGTTGCTGTTTGTCATCGTCATCCATTTGACCAACCAGAAGCTGAGCAAGAGCTGGCTGATGGTTATCACATTGAATATTCTGGTATGAAATTCGGTTTATTCTTTGTTGGTGAATATATCGGTATCGTTGCGGTATCGGGTCTTATCGTGACGTTATTCTTTGGTGGTTGGCAAGGGCCTTTCTTACCATCATTCATTTGGTTTGCACTGAAAACAGGGTTCTTCATGATGATGTTTATCCTTATTCGTGCATCGTTACCGCGTCCGCGCTACGACCAAGTGATGTCTTTTGGTTGGAAAATTTGCTTACCGTTAACGCTTATCAATCTGCTGGTCACTGCTGCAGTGATACTTTACAACGCTCAATAAGGGGTGATTGAACCATGACTTTAAAAGAGTTATTGACTGGTTTCGGCACCCAGGTACGAAGCATTTGGATGATTGGCTTACATGCCTTCGCCAAACGTGAAACACAGATGTACCCGGAAGAACCTGTCAATGTTGCACCACGTTATCGTGGACGAATTGTGTTGACTCGTGATCCTGATGGTGAAGAACGCTGTGTTGCTTGTAACTTGTGTGCAGCAGTCTGTCCAGTTGGCTGTATTTCATTACAGAAAGCAGAACATGAAGATGGTCGTTGGTATCCGGAGTTTTTCCGTATCAACTTTTCTCGCTGTATTTTCTGCGGTTTATGTGAAGAAGCTTGCCCAACAACGGCGTTACAATTAACGCCTGATTTTGAAATGGGTGAGTTTAAGCGTCAGGATTTGGTTTATGAAAAAGACGATCTGTTGATTTCAGGGCCAGGCAAATATCCTGAATATAACTTTTACCGTAAAACAGGTATGGCGATTAACGGCAAAGATAAAGGTGATGCGGATGATGAAGCTAAACCTATCGATGTCAAAAGCCTGTTACCGTAAGGAGCGATATTCATGGAATTTGCATTTTACATCGCGGGGCTGATTGCCATCCTTGCAACATTGAGAGTGATCACTCATACCAATCCTGTACACGCTTTATTGTACTTAGTGATTTCATTGATTGCGCTCTCTGTGGTTTTCTTCTCGTTAGGCGCCTATTTTGCTGGTGCATTAGAAATCATTGTTTACGCTGGCGCCATTATGGTGTTATTCGTTTTCGTGGTGATGATGCTCAACTTAGGTAAATCCGTTGTTGATCAAGAGAAAAAGTGGCTACAACCGAAGTTTTGGATTGGGCCTGCGCTTTTATCTCTGACGCTATTAGTCGTGTTAATTTACGCCATTAGTAGTGTCACTCACGGCGAAATTGCTGGAGAAGTGATTGGCGCGAAAGAGGTCGGTATTAGCTTATTTGGGCCTTATATTCTGGCTGTTGAGTTAGCATCTGTTCTCTTATTGTCTGGATTGATTGTTGCTTACCACATTGGTCGTGATAAGAGCCATGACGATCTCGTCGAAAACGAAAACGCAGGGGAGCAAAAATGATACCTCTTCAACATGGTTTGATCTTGGCTGCGGTACTGTTTGTGTTAGGTTTTACCTGCTTAGTACTTCGCCGCAACCTGTTGTTTATGTTGATCGGACTAGAAATTATGATTAATGCAGCTGCACTGGCATTTGTTGTCGGTGGTAGCTTTTGGGGTCAAACAGATGGTCAGATAATGTATATCATGGCAATCAGTTTGGCGGCGGCAGAGGCAAGTATTGGTCTGGCATTGTTGTTACAGCTTCATAGACATCGCCAAAACATCAATATTGATACAGTCAGTGAGATGCGCGGATGAATATACTCTATTTAACCATTCTGCTACCACTGCTGGGATTTTTACTGCTCGCTTTCTCGCATGGTCGTTGGTCTGAAAACGTATCAGCATGGATTGGTACAGGTTCTGTTGGTCTATCTGCCCTTGTTGCACTTTGGGCAGGTATGGATTTCTTTGCTAATGGGCAAGAAACGTATGTTCTGACTTTATGGAACTGGATGTCAGCAGGGAATTTCAATATTCCGTTTACACTGGTTCTTGATGGTCTTTCATTAACCATGCTGGGTGTGATTACCGGTGTTGGCTTCCTTATTCATATGTATGCATCTTGGTATATGCGTGGCGAAGAAGGGTATTCTCGCTTCTTTGCTTATACCAACTTATTTATCGCAAGTATGGTTGTCTTAGTACTGGCTGATAATATGATGCTGATGTATATGGGGTGGGAAGGGGTTGGTCTATGTAGTTACCTGCTAATTGGTTTCTATTATAGCAATCCTGCTAATGGCGCCGCTGCGATGAAAGCGTTTATCGTAACGCGTATCGGTGATGTGTTCTTAGCTATCGGTATGTTTATCCTATTTGACCAATTAGGTACATTGAGCTTCCGTGAAATGGCAGTACTTGCTCCTGAGCAATTAGCAGTAGGATCAAGCGTCATTAACTGGGCAATGTTAATGGTATTAGGCGGTGCAGTCGGTAAATCAGCACAGCTTCCATTACAAACATGGTTAGCGGATGCGATGGCAGGCCCTACACCAGTATCTGCATTAATCCACGCCGCAACGATGGTTACGGCAGGTGTATATTTGGTTGCACGTAGTAACGCGCTATTCTTAATGGCACCTGAAGTACTTGAATTAGTCGGTATTATTGGTGCAGTCACATTAGTGTTAGCGGGCTTTGCGGCTTTAGTACAAACCGATATCAAACGTATTCTTGCTTATTCAACCATGAGCCAAATTGGTTATATGTTCTTGGCTTTAGGCGCTCAAGCATGGGATGCGGCAATTTTCCACTTAATGACTCACGCTTTCTTTAAAGCATTACTGTTCTTATCTGCAGGCTCTGTGATTGTTGCCTGCCACCACGAACAGAATATCTTTAAGATGGGCGGATTACGTAAGAAGATCCCATTTGTTTACGCCTGTTTCCTAATTGGTGGTGGCGCATTAGCGGCATTACCACTGTTAACAGCAGGGTTCTTCAGTAAAGATGAAATCTTATGGGGTGCGTATTCAAACGGGCATTTTAACTTAATGCTTGCAGGTTTAGTTGGTGCGTTATTTACGTCACTTTATACCTTCCGTTTGATTTTCATCGTATTCCATGGTGAAACCAAAACCGAAGCACACCAAGTTAAAGGGTTTACACATACTTTCCCATTAGCGGTATTAGCACTGTTATCAACATTTATCGGTGCGTTAATTACTCAACCGTTAGGTGCTGTTTTCCCTGAAGGAAGCGCATCGCATGAGGGTAAATATGTATTAGAAGCGCTTTCTGGTGTGGTAGCGATAGTAGGCGTTGCCATTGCAGCATGGTTATACCTGAAACAGCGTCAATGTGTTTCTAAGGTTGCTAATACTCGTACAGGTCGTTTCTTCTCAACATGGTGGTTCCATGCTTGGGGATTCGATGCACTGTATGAAGTGCTGTTTGTCAAACCTTATAAAGGGGCGGCGTGGCTTATCCAAAATGATCCTGTTAACCAATTCTTTAATCTATTCGGTTGCCTGCTTAAAGGCACCAATAAAGGGTTAAGTTTCAGTGAGAATGGATTGGCACGTTGGTATGCGGCTTCTCTCGGTTTAGGTGCAGTGCTGGTTATCGCTCTGCTGCTTCTGGTTTAATTAAGGGACACATTGCGCCATGTTATTACCCTGGCTAATACTTATTCCCTTCATCGGTGGCCTGCTAAGTTGGCAGGCTGAACGAATCGGCTCGCAAGTCCCTCGCTGGGTTGCGTTGCTGACGATGGGATTAACACTCGTTATTTCTGTGCAACTTTGGTTGCAAGGCGATTATCAACTACTTAGTGCTGATGGAGCACCACGTTGGACAGAGTTTTTCTTTGTGCCGTGGATCCCTGCTTTAGGGATTAATATCCAATTTGCACTTGATGGTATGTCATTGCTGATGACTGTATTAACTGCGATTTTAGGTATCTTAGCGGTACTTTCATCGTGGAATGAAAATCAGCCATCACAAGGTGCTTTCCATTTTAACCTGCTGTGGATTTTAGCTGGTGTGATGGGGGTATTTTTAGCGACTGACCTGTTTTTATTCTTCTTCTTCTGGGAAATGATGTTGATCCCAATGTATTTCCTGATTTCTTTATGGGGACACAAAGGAAGTAGTGATAAAAAACACGTTAGTGCAGCAACAAAATTCTTTATCTATACACAGGCAAGTGGTCTGTTAATGTTGCTGGCCATTATCGGTCTTGCGGTTGCGTTCTACCGTGAAACGGGTATTTGGACGTTTAATTATGACACCTTATTACAAGCACATACGGTATTAGGCTCTGAACTGCAATTTATTCTGATGTTAGGTTTCTTCGCGGCATTTGCAGTAAAAATGCCTATCGTACCTGTACATGGCTGGTTAGCGGATGCTCACGCAGAAGCACCAACAGCAGGCTCTGTTGACTTATCAGGTATTTTGCTAAAAACAGCGGCTTACGGTCTATTACGTTTTAACTTACCACTCTTTCCTGAAGCGTCAGCGTTGCTGGCACCTGTGGCGATGTGGTTAGGTTTAATTACCGTATTCTATGCAGCACTGTTAGCCTTCCGTCAGACTGATATCAAACGTCTTGCGGCTTACAGTAGTATTTCTCACATGGGCTTTATCGTGATTGCGATTTATGCCGGCTCTGTATTGGCTTACCAAGGTGCGATTATTCAAATGATCACCAACGGTTTGTCAGCTGCGGGTTTATTTATCATGTGTGGCATGCTGTATGAGCGTTTAGGTACGCGTGATATGAACCAAATGGGTGGATTGTGGAAAAGCATCCGTTTCTTACCTGCGTTTTCACTGTTCTTTGCGGTTGCCTCTTTAGGTATGCCAGGAACAGGTAACTTCGTGGGTGAGTTTATGATCCTGTTTGGTACTTATGGTAACTTTAAGCTGATCACCATTATTTCGGTCTTTGGTTTAGTCTTTGCTTCTGTCTACGCGCTGTGGATGATGCAACAGGCTTACTATGGTTCACCGAAAACAGCTGAAAGAACCTATAAAGGGTTAGATCTGAGAGAATTCTTTATCCTGATCACATTGGTTGTTTTACTGGTTATTTTGGGCTTCTTCCCACAACCTGTATTAGACACATCAATATCAGCGATGGAAAATCTCCAGACTTGGTATTCCGCTTCTATTTCAACAGTAAGGCCGTAATTCGCCATGACAATAACTCCTGAACAATTGATCGCAATGCTACCGCTATTGATCGTCGGATTGACGGTGGTGGTTGTGATGCTGTCCATTGCATGGCGACGCGATCATTTTACCATTGCCACTTTGACAGCTACGGGTTTCATCATTGCGCTGGGCTCGCTCTATTACGTTAATGCATTAGGCGTAGTGGACGTGACCACGCTTTACCACGTTGATGGATACTCAAGCTTCTTTACTGCACTAGTGATCCTTTCTGGTATTGGCACTATTGCTTTTGCTTATCCTTGGTTAGAAGGCTATCAAGATAACAAAGAAGAGTTTTACTTGCTGATTGCGATTGCGGTAGTCGGAGGGATTTTACTCTCGTCTGCTCATCACTTCGCATCGATGTTTATTGGTATTGAATTACTGACATTACCGCTGTTTGGTCTTATCGGTTACGCATTCCAACAACGTCCATCACTGGAAGCAGGTATCAAATATATGCTGCTGTCTGCGGCAGCCTCTTCTTTCTTACTATTTGGTATGGCACTTCTTTATGCAGAAGCAGGGGGGCTCTCCTTTGCTGCAATGGGACAAAGTTTAAGTGATAGCAATATCCATAAACCATTAGTACTTGCAGGTTTAGGTATGATGTTAGTGGGAATTGGATTTAAATTATCTTTATTCCCATTCCAATTATGGACACCCGATGTTTACCAAGGTGCGCCAGCACCAACGGGCGCGTTCTTAGCGACGGCAAGTAAGATTGGTATTTTTGCTGTTGTTATGCGTTTATTCCTTGAAGCGCCAGCTGCGGATAGTGAAACCTTACGAATGATCTTAGGTTTCATGGCAATTGCCTCTATCTTGTTTGGTAACATCATGGCATTAACGCAAAAGAGCGTAAAACGCTTATTGGGTTACTCTTCCGTATCACACCTTGGTTATCTACTCGTGGCATTAATTGTGCTGCAATACAGCCCTGTATTAGCACAAGAAACCGCTGAAATTTATTTAGCTGGTTACTTGTTTGCAAGTCTCGGGGCGTTTGGTGCTATTGCAGTAGCGTCAAGTCCTTATCGTGAAAGCGAAATGGATTCACTGGAAGATTACCGCGGATTATTCTGGCGCCGTCCTGTTGTGGCTGTGGTGATGTCACTGATGATGCTATCACTGGCAGGTGTACCAATTACATTAGGTTTCATTGGTAAACTGTATGTCATCATTGCGGGCATTAGCTCAAGCTTATGGTGGTTAACAGGTATGGTTGTGTTAGGTAGTGCGATTGGCTTATTCTACTACCTACGTGCTGCGGCTATTGTCTTTTTACGCAAACCAGACAATGACAACACTCCTGCGATTTCTACAACATCACAAAATATGGCAACATTTGTTGCGTTAATCTGTGCAGTTGTTGTGATTGCCTTAGGTGTATGGCCACAACCACTGATTGAATTAACGAATTTTGCGATTATTGCACCCGCAATCAACTAATCGTAATAACGTATCGTTAAATAATAAAACGGCTCTTTTATAGAGCCGTTTTTTAATTATTATTGATAAATATTTATTTTGTCTGCGCTCTCATAATATAAAGAGAAATCATCTAAAAATGAGAAGATAGGAATAATAATCTCTTCATTTAATAAGCTGTTATTTTCTAATGTTGATATTTTTAAGGCTATTTCCCGCCAACTTTCAGATAGAAATGTTAACTGTTTAATCAATATATGAAGAAAGTAATCAATATCCATAATATTATAATGATGTTTCATATTTAATAATATTTTTTGCTGCTTAGCTTTTAATTGATGAAGGCTCTTTATTTGTGATAAATAAAGCGAAGTAAGTTGATGCCGAGTTTCAACAACTTTACTATAAGAAAATCCAGAGTCTAACGTAGAAAATAAATTACTCAGTATTTTTACCAGTGAAGATAAAACATTTTTTTCTTGTGTTTCAATATTAAGATCTTCAATTTGTTGTTGCTGAGGAAGTTTGTTTTTGAACAGATCGAAAAAATTTCTTTTATGTAAGATATCTTCACTATCACGTATGATATCTAACTCATTTTTTGTTGTTTCGGAGGCGCTTTCTAAGATAATAATCTCTTCTGAACAGATTTTAATATCATTTTCTTTATTATAGATAAAAGGTATTACTTTATTTGTGAGGGATTTATTTTTTAATTTATTGATTTCAATTGAAAGTGAATGAGTATGTTCATTTATCATTTTCTCTATTTCATTTATTTCATTTGAAAATATATTGATTATTTCTTTTCTTTTTTTTTCTAATTTATTTTTTATTTCATTATCAAGATTTCCTGTTTTTATCTCATTGTCAATTTCATTTATTGTTTTAAAAATATCATTAAATAAACTTTGCCTTAATCTGCTTTTTAAACTCAGTGAAAAATAAATAATGCGTTCAATATTTTTATTGTTTATTTCTAATAGATTATTGACTTCTCCCTCAAGTGTACTATCTAGATAACATTTACTATTACTTAAAGAGAGAATATTTCTGTGCGCATGAAATAATTGATTATGTTTAAAACATTCTTCTAAATTGACGGGTTTTTCATTATGACTCATAACAATGTCCTTTTGTTAATCTTTAGATGAATAAAATGTAGAAAGAGCATCATCAAAAGAGAGTAAGATCTCCTTTGAGTAACCAATGACCATATACCAAGGCGCGATAATCTTTTCTAAGTAAATACTAAATTTAATCAGCTCTAATGCACTGTTAATTTTATTAAAATGTGTTATTGATGCTTCTATTTCTGTTAAGATGGCTTGCCATACATATTCAATATGTTCTAACGCCATATTTGTATCTTCGATAAATAGTTCTATTTCAGATAATTCAATATAGAGTGTATTTAAATGCAAAGATAAGCCTTCATAGATATCGATGTCAGCATTGATTTTTTTCACCTTTTGAATAAGTTCATTTTTCTTTTTACGTATGACTTCGGCTTTTGCCCCGAATATTCCACCTGTGATAATAACACCAATAACACCTATTGCTAGCCCTGTAAATGCAAGACCAACATAGTGTTTATATTCATCTTTGAGTATTTCTATTTCTTCAACGAGTAAATCTCGTTCTTCAATAAGTGAACGACTATTATCTGTATAAAACTCATTAATAAATCTTTTCTTGTTAAGAATGTCGTGATAAATAGAATGATGATTAACATTCTGGCTATCTTTGCCTCCCATTATTTTACTTCTAAAGGTAGATAAGCTGTCTTTTATTTTTATGGTCTTATCACGTTCATTTTCAATATCCTCTTTCATACTTTCTAATATATGAATTAATTGTGTTGAAACTTCTTTATCTTGAGATGTGTATCGAATATTTTTTAACTCTTGCTCAGAAATGTCATTAATAATAGTAGATATTTTAGTTAATAAAGGCATTTGACTAATAAATAAAATGACACTTTCACCTGTAGAAGTGATTTCTCTACCCATTATTTCTAAATCAATTGCTTGTTGCTTTATTGCATATTCAATTTGATTCCATTCAAATGCATGCTCCCGTATTTGAATGAACAGAGACAAAATATTATCAGGAGAGAGTTGTGATTCATTTATTTTACTGTAATGAATAAATTTGATGACATCATCTATTTTGTAAGGAAGAGAAAGTGCTTTATTAACATAAGACTTTATTTTTATTAAATCATGAGATGTCACAATACCCGGTAATCGACCATTTTCGATATCTATTCCTAATATTAAACCGAGTGCAACTTTAGGTATATCGGAGGTCTCAATGATTTTATCGACATGTTCATAGATGGTTGTATCCATATAACCTCACTTATGTATGAAAATTTTTATCTTTACCACTTTATCTAATGAAGATGTGTTGGTTATTTCAGAAGTGCGAGTTAATGCTTCTACTTTGTAACATGAAAAATACAAAACTTTGATAAATGACAAAGGTTATAATTAATCAGCCCTTTGATAATTCGTATAGAGACGTATAATCTCCTTTTTAATTAGTTGTGGGTATTTGGAGTGGAAAAGGTTAATCCTGTGTTTTCGACACTGTACGAAAAAGTTAAAAATATAAATCTGACAGCACAAGGTAATCTTTTACATTTGAAAGTCACCTTGCCAGCAGAGGTTTCATTTTCATTGCTCTCATGGCTTGCTGCGCAGTCGTATTATCCTCAATTTTATTGGCAGCATCGTGATGAACATGAAGAAGTGGCAGCCTGTGGACAATTACGCTGTTTCAATCATATTCAAGATGCACACCAATTTTTAGCTGTGCACCAATCGGATCCCTGTATTGATGATGTACGTATTTGGGGCTTAAATGCATGGGATACTATTATTCCTGGTCGTATTGATGAAAAAAATGGCGATGATGCCTACCTTTTTCTGCCACGGATTGAAATTCGACGCCACCAGCAACAGCTTTCCGTTCATCTAAATATGTTGAATGAAGGTGATAAACAAAGCACCTTAGATTTTCTGCAAACCTTAAATCAAGCGCTGGATATTGAGCCGCTTGCTGTTTCTGTGGTTTCGGTGAATCACTCCTTAACGCAAGCTCAGTGGGTCGATTATCTCACTCTTGCATTAGATGAAATACGTCAAAATCATTTTGAAAAAGTGGTACCTGCGAGAGCAACTTGCTTGACGTTGGATAATCCGCTAAAAGCGATTCAATTTATGAAAGCAAGTCGTGATGTTAATCATCACTGCTATCATTATATGCTGGCTTTTTCGCCTTCTGATGCATTTATGGGGTCAACCCCAGAACGATTATATAAACGTGATGAGTTAATGCTGTATACCGAAGCGTTAGCAGGAACGGCTGCCAGCTCTGACAATGAACAGCAAGCGACAGAATTTGCAGATTGGCTGATGAATGACAAAAAAAATCAACATGAAAATCTGGTGGTGGTTGATGATATTTGTCAGCGATTACAAGGAGGTGTTGAAGGTATTGATGTTTCAGCAGCGGATGTGATCCGACTCCGTAAAGTGCAACATCTTCGTCGTTATATACATGGGAAACTGATTGATTCTGATGATATTGACTGTTTAAAACGACTTCAACCTACCGCCGCAGTATGTGGTTTACCTCGTAGTATTGCTCGCGCTTTTATTCGTCAACATGAACCTTTTGAGCGCCGTTGGTATGCGGGTTCAGCAGGATATTTAGGATTACCACACACAGAATTTGCAGTAAGTCTACGTTGTGGTGAACTGCATGATGATACTCTGACACTTTATGCAGGTGCAGGTGTTGTTGCTGGTTCAGATCCGTTACAAGAATGGACTGAAATTGAGAATAAAGCGGCGGGTTTGCGTACATTGCTAGAAAAAGAAAATTAATTTATTACAGATAACCTCAAATTTATTAAATAGCATCATTAAAACCATCAAAATTTGATGGTTTTATTTTAAGCGCATTTTTAGTGCTACTTTTCAATTAACTATTGCGATTTGTTAACTAATTGATGCTATTCTTTAAGCCACTTGTGCTATTTATTCTTATTCTTAACGATAAAAAGAGTTCATTGAAAATAGAGTGGATGATTAGCCTAAATAATGCACTCTTTGAGTGTTTCTTTAACGATTTATTTAACGAAAACGACTGTTCATTGAACTAGGCTAAAGAAAAGTATTTAGGAACAGATATTATAATAGCAATTGCAGGTTTTCGTTGTTGGGATGATCAATGTCTAATAGTTCGTTTAATCGCCAATGGGCTAAAGTTATACTCGAAGCTTTGACTCGTCATGGTTTACGCCATATCTGTATTGCACCTGGATCTCGTTCGACACCTTTAACACTAGCCGCAGCCGCAAATCATAAATTAACCTGTCATACGCATTTTGATGAGCGTGGATTGGGGCATTTAGCATTAGGGCTTGCAAAAGCATCGAAAGAACCGGTTGCTGTTATTGTGACATCGGGTACCGCGGTGGCTAACCTATATCCCGCTTTAATTGAAGCAGGATTAACGGGTGAACGAGTGATCTTTTTAACCGCAGATAGACCGCCAGAATTAATTGATTGTGGTGCGAATCAAGCAATTCGTCAGCAAGGTATTTTTGCAACTCATCCTTCAAAAACACTCTCTTTACCACGACCGACAACTGATATTCCCGCAAGTTGGTTAGTTTCTACACTTGATAATGCGATGAATACATTGGTTCATGGCGCATTACACGTTAATTGCCCTTTTGCTGAACCGTTATATGGTGATGATGTTGAAACATCTACGCCGTGGACTGAGGCATTAGGCCATTGGTGGCAAAGTGATAAGCCGTGGTTACAAGAATCCCTTTTTACCTCTGTATCGACGCATCCTCAATGGGATGTTATACGTCAGAAAAAAGGAGTGGTTATCGCAGGACGTATTAGCCCAGAAGAAGGTGTCGAAGTTGCAAAATGGGCATCTCAATTAGGTTGGCCTTTATTGGGTGATGTTTTATCACAAACGGGGCAACCGTTACCTTGTGCCGATTTATGGTTGAATAATCCACAGATAAAATCAGAATTAAATAAGGCTGAAATCGTTATTCAATTTGGTTCAAGTTTAACAGGTAAACGCTTATTACAATGGCAAGTCGGGTGCTCTCCAAAAACGTATTGGATCATTGATCCTATTCCGGGGCGCTTAGACCCTGGTCATCATCAAGGTGAGAAATTTACGTTATCACCGATGCAGTGGTTAACGGCACATTCTGCGGTTGATAATTCACCGTGGACTAATGTATTAACTAATATAGCCAAACAAACCTATAAAAAAGCCAGTGAAATAACCGATTATTTTGGTGAAGCACAGGTTGCGCACCAATTAGATAAATTACTTCCTAATGATGGACAATTATTTGTTGGCAATAGTCTGATAGTACGATTAATCGATGCATTTGCTCAGTTACCACAAGGTTATCCTGTGATGAGCAATCGAGGCGCAAGTGGTATTGATGGCTTAATTTCAACATCTGCGGGTGTTCATCGTGCAACAGAAAAGCCAACATTAACAATATTGGGTGATTTATCTGCACTGTATGATTTAAATAGTTTAGCGTTGCATCAACAAGTTTATGCGCCTAATGTTATTATCGTAGTGAATAATAACGGTGGGCAAATATTTTCAATGCTACCAACGCCAGAGGCAGAGCGAGAACGCTTTTACTGTATGCCTCATTCACTAAATTTCAAACACGCAGCTGCAATGTTTGGTTTGCATTATGTATCACCAACAAGTTGGGATGCACTGTTAACGACAGTTCAGAAATGCTGGGTAGGGGCGCCAATAACGACATTAATTGAATTAATTGTTGATGATACCGATGGTGCAAAAACATTAAATCAGCTGGTAAAACAGGTAACATCTCATGACTTTAGCATGTCAGCGATATAATACCCATAATGAAGGGCCTTGGTTAGTTTGGTTGCATGGGCTATTAGGTGAGGGTTGTGAATGGGAGCCTGTCATTCAAGCTTGCCATGAATATCCATCACTTGTGATTGATTTGCCTCGTCATGGTGATTCTGCTTCTATCAGCGTGAAAAATTTTGTTGAAGTGAGTACGTTGCTGACAGATACACTAAAAGAGCAAGGTGTTGACCACTATTGGCTAATTGGTTATTCGTTAGGTGGCAGGATTTCGATGTATCATGCGTGTTTTGGTGATACTACGGGATTAATGGGGTTGATTGTAGAAGGTGGAAATCCAGGTTTATATGATGCAACGGAAAGACAAAATCGCATTGCACATGATAAACGCTGGGCTGAGCGTTTCCGTAATGAACCTATCAGTGACGTATTGACACAGTGGTATCAGCAACCCGTATTTGCCGATCTTAGTGATGAGAAACGCCAATTACTCGTTGAAAAACGTTGTCGTAACGCTGGTTTTTGTATTGCAGAAAGTTTAGAAACGCTTTCTTTAGGCAATCAACCTTGGCTTGTCACAGAGTTGCAGCAACTCACATTGCCGTTTATTTGGCTTTGTGGTGAAAAAGATAATAAATTTCAATCTATTGCGCAGCAGTATTCGCTGCCATTAACGACTATCCCGCAAGCTGGTCATAATGCCCATCAGGCACAGCCTGTTGCTTACGCTGCGGTGATAAATCATGTTTTATCCCTCTTTGGTTAAAGGAACCTAATTATGCTTTACCCGAGCGAAGAAAAATTATATGCACCGATTGAATGGCAGGATTGTTCTGAAGGTTTTGAAGATATCCTCTATCATAAATCAGTCGATGGCATTGCAAAAATTACGATTAACCGCCCGCAAGTGCGTAATGCTTTCCGTCCTTTGACAGTGAAAGAGATGATCCAAGCATTAGCGGATGCTCGTTATGATGACACCATTGGTACTATCATTTTAACGGGTGCTGGTGAAAAAGCGTTCTGTGCAGGTGGTGACCAAAAAATTCGCGGGGACTACGGCGGATACCGTGATGATAGCGGTACACATCACCTGAACGTGTTGGATTTCCAACGCCAAATCCGTACGTGTCCAAAACCTGTTGTGGCAATGGTCGCGGGTTATTCTATCGGTGGTGGCCATGTGCTTCATATGATGTGTGACTTAACCATCGCTGCTGAAAACGCAATTTTTGGTCAAACTGGTCCTAAAGTCGGTTCTTTCGATGGTGGCTGGGGCGCTTCTTATATGGCACGTATTGTAGGCCAAAAGAAAGCACGCGAAATTTGGTTCTTATGCCGTCAATATGATGCAAAAGAAGCATTAGAAATGGGATTAGTGAATACCGTTGTTCCTTATGCTGATCTTGAAAAAGAAACGGTGCGTTGGTGTCGTGAAATGCTGGAAAATAGCCCAATGGCATTACGTTGCTTAAAAGCTGCATTAAATGCAGATTGTGATGGTCAAGCGGGTCTTCAAGAATTAGCAGGTAATGCAACCATGCTGTTCTATATGACTGATGAAGGTCAAGAAGGCCGCAACGCCTTTAACGAAAAACGTCAACCTGATTTCTCTCGATTTAAACGTAACCCATAATGCGAAACGCCAAACTCTATTCATTCAGCCTTCCTGTTGATGCAGGCGTTGTGCTGCGTTATCAAAGGCTAAAATCGCGTGATGGTTTTCTTGTCTGTTTAGAGCAAAATGGCAAACAAGGATGGGGTGAAATTTCACCTCTTCCTGAGTTTAGCCGTGAAACTTTAGAACAAGCCCAAGAAGCCGCACAATCTTGGTTAACGGCTTGGTGTGCAGGTGAAAACCCTGTTTATAGTGAACTACCAAGTGTCGCTTTTGGTATTAGCTGTGCATTAGCAGAGCTTGAAGGTACTTTGCCACAAGAAGCGAATTATCGTGCTGCACCTTTATGTAATGGCGATCCTGATGATTTGATTTTAAGCCTTAATGATATGGAAGGTGAAAAAGTCGCTAAAATCAAAGTGGGTTTATATGAAGCTGTGCGTGATGGAATAGTCGTTAATCTGTTATTAGAAGCCATTCCAGACTTAAAATTAAGATTGGATGCGAACAGAAGTTGGACGCCAGCAAAAGCCGAAGGATTTGCGAAATATGTAAATCCTGCATGGCGAGATCGCATTGCATTCTTAGAAGAGCCATGTAAAACACCAGAAGAGTCACTCGCTTTTTCACAGGCTACAGGGATTAACATCGCTTGGGATGAAACTGTGCGTGATGAAGGTTTTGAAATCAAACCTCAAGCGGGTGTAACAACGATTGTTATCAAACCTACATTGGTGGGAAGTATTGAACGCTGCCAATCTTTTGTTGAACAAGCACATGCTTTAGGACTAGATGCCATTATCAGTTCAAGTATTGAAAGCAGCTTTGGGCTGACTCAATTGGCAAGAATTGCGCAGTGGTTAACGCCTAATAGCACTCCAGGGCTCGATACCGTTGATTTAATTAAACAACAACTTATTCGTCCTTGGCCAAATGTGGATATTCCACTTATCTCTCTTGAACAACTAGAGACAGTATGGCAACAGTAGTTCCATTTAAACAATGGCCGTGGCATCAATGGGCACAACTCTACCCAAATGAAACGGCCATCATTTCAGGTGTTTCACCTATTACATGGCAGCAACTCAGTTGTCATATTAATCACTTAGCTAACAATTTTGCTAAACAAGGTGTTGATACACAAAGCATAGTGTTGTTGCGTGGAAAAAATAATCTCAATCTTGTTTTTGCATTACTCGCTGTTTTTCAATGTGGTGCTAAGGTTTTACCTTTAAATCCACAACTTCCAAAGTCTTTACTTGATGATTTATTGCCTCATTTAAATATTGATTTTTATGCTGATCTGAGTGAGTCAACGCTAGATCTGGATGCGACTTTGCTTGATCTTAATGGTGTTGAGTTTAATAACACACCACGTCAACATAAAAATGAAATAGAAGATGTGCAGTGGGAGCCATCTCGTATGGCAACGCTTATTTTGACATCGGGCTCATCGGGTCTACCTAAAGCGGCTGTTCATACTTTTGATGCGCATCTTTGCAGTGCGGAAGGTGTTTTATCATTAATGCCCTTTGAGAAAGGTGATAGCTGGTTGCTCTCTTTACCTTTGTTTCATGTATCAGGACAAGGCATTTTTTGGCGTTGGTTGTTACGTGGCGCAACGCTGGTGGTGCGTGAAATGCATCCTTTTATTGATGCATTACAAGGTTGTACTCATGCTTCTTTAGTCCCTACACAGCTTTGGCGTTTCTTACAAAATAAAGCGCAACAAGATAGGCAACACTCGATCAGTTTAAAATCTGTTTTATTAGGTGGTGCGATGATCCCCATTGAATTAACGCAAGAAGCAGAACATTGGGGAATTCAATGCTGGTGTGGTTATGGCATGACCGAAATGGCATCCACTGTTTGCGCCAAACGCGCTGATGGTAAAGCGGGAGTAGGGCTACCATTAAAAGGCAAAGGTGTAAGAATACTCGATGATGAAATTCAGATTAAATCAGACAGTGTTGCTTTAGGTTATTGGTTTGATGGTAAATTAAAACCGTTATCACTCACTGCGGATGGCTGGTATTCAACACGAGATAAAGGTGACTTTATCGCTGATGAATGGTGTGTTTTAGGACGCTTGGACAATCTCTTTTTTAGTGCTGGCGAAGGTATTCAACCAGAAGATATAGAAAAAATTCTTAATACACATCCAAGTGTTAGTCAGTCTTTTGTTGTCCCTATTGATGATGCTGAATTTGGGCAACGTCCTGTCGCGGTTGTGGATGCAGAAATTGAAATAATCAATCAATTACCACAGTGGTATTACATCCGATTAGCAGGATTTCAACGACCTATTGCTTGCCTACAACTCCCTGAAAGCCTTAAAAATGGGGGAATTAAAATTTCCCGTAAACAAGTGCAAGAGTGGGTGAAAACTCAATTAGGGTAAATAGTTACCCTAATAAATAACACTTTATAGATAATATTATTAATTTAATAAATTGTTATTATTATATTGCTCGGTTGAACACTTTATATTTGTGTTTTTTTTTAAATATTATTGTTTTTGAGTACGTAAAATAATCATCTCTAATTAATTATTAATAGAGATTATCTTTTATGAAAGTAAATAATAAAGAAAAAACACCTGGATTTAATACTATTATTGATATCATGAAGACCATGATGCCAACATTAAGATCGGAAAATTCAGAGCTTGATAAAAGCATCACTAAAATAACATTTAGTTTTCCTGATTGGAGTCAATTAAGAGGTCAAGAATATAAAACCTTAACAACAATGAACGAAACACAAAAAAATGCGGTAAAAAAATCACTGCAACAATACAGTGATATTGCAAATATTGAATTTATAGAAAAAGATAATCAGCATGATACGCATATAAAATTTGGTGTTTATAACAATATAAATGAATTAACGAAAGATTATGATTACTCAACTTTAGGCGTAGCCTCGTATTTCAATGAACATTTAGATCAAAATAAAAAGATAGATAAAGTAAGTGATTACAGTTTAGATGGACAAGTTTGGATTAATATTTCTGAAACTGGGCTTATCTCTGTGGTTAATACAAGATTACATACAGAAGAAGAAAAAGAGAAACTACATTCATTTAAAGAGAATGCCGATGGTATTGTGACTTATTTTGAAGGATTAGATGACTGGATTTTCCTGTATAAAAATAACAATGATAATGGACATATAAATAATCCAGAAAAAACATTGGGTCTCGGCTCTGCAATAAGAAAAACGATAATACATGAAATAGGGCATTCTCTTGGTCTGTCTCATACTTTTACGAGTGATTCTGAGTTACCTGATATTGAAGAAAATAGCCTAAAATATTCAATTATGGCTTATGAAAAACCGAAAAAAGAATACGCAGATTTTGGCGTTAATTACCCAATGAATCCATTATTATTGGATACTTATCTTATCCAAAAATTGTATGGGAAGAATATGACCACGCGAACTGGTGATACAATTTATGGGTTTAATTCTAATACAGAAAGAGATTTTTATAGTTTACATTCGACAGATGATGTTTTGGTCAGTTGTATTTGGGATGCTGGTGGTAATGATACTTTAGATTTTTCACAATATAACGTAAATCAGAAAATTAATTTAAATGAAGGGACTTTTTCTGATGTCGGTGGATTACGTAGTAATGTTTCTATTGCTTTCGATGTCGTTATTGAAAATGCCAAAGGGGGGCTAAGAGATGATTATATTATAGGAAATAGTACGGATAATGAATTATGGGGTAATAAAGGAAATGACACATTATTAGGTCGAGAAGGTAACGATACGCTATATGGTGGGTTAGGCAATGATATTCTTTTCGGGGATGATGGAAACGATATTCTTATCGGTGAAGCAGGAAATGACGTTCTTTTTAGTGGCAGCGGCGATGATTTATTATATGCAGGGTCGGGTGATGATACATTAATAGCAAGTGCGGGAAATAATATTTTGTATGGTGGTTATGGTAATGATACCTTTATTATAAAAAATGGTAATAACATTATATCAGCTAACCAAGGAAAGGATATCTTTATTTTTAATTTATCAGAAAAGGCAAGTGGTAATAATGTTATTTTTGATTTTAATAAAGAAGATGATGTTCTATTATTTAAATCAGAAGTAGATGACCAAATTATTAATCCAAGATTAGTTCAGTCGTTTACAGGGAATAAAAATGAGTTAACGCTAGACTATGAAGACAATAAAACCATTATTAAGATTATGACGGTGGAAAATCTAAATGTGCCGAATTTAGTGATTAATGTTACCGGGCAATTTAGTTATGATGAGCTTCTTTGTTAACAAGAAAATAATTAGTTTAGCGATAAATAAAACCTCCTAATTACCAATATATTAATAACTAGGAGGTTTGTTTTTGCCGAGTTGCTCACAGGGCTTCTTATTATAGGGTTATTTAGCGTCTTTTTTTGCTAATGCTTTCATTGCTTTTTCAACACCAGCACCATATTCAGGATGGACTTTCTTAAATAGGGCAATTTGACGTTTTTGTGTATCTTTACTTGCTTGAATTAATTCGCCTGCGATGCGAGCAAACATACGTTGGTGCTCTTCATCACTCAGTAATTCATACAGTGCACGAGGTTGACTGAAGTAATCTTCATCTTCACGATGGTTCCAGTGATCCGCCGCGCCTTCGATAGATAATGGTGGCTCTTTGAAATTAGGCTGTTCTTGGAACATACCGCCATTATTTGGCTCATAGGTAATACCGCTGCCACTATTACCATCAACACGCATTGCACCATCACGATGATAATTGTGGAATGGGCATTTAGGAGCATTAACAGGGATCTGATGATGATTAACACCTAAACGATAGCGATGTGCATCACCATAAGAGAATAGGCGACCTTGTAGCATTTTATCTGGTGAAAAACCAATACCAGGAACGATGTTGGCTGGGCTAAATGCTGCTTGCTCTACATCAGAGAAATAGTTTTCAGGATTACGGTTTAATTCAAAATAACCCACATCGATTAATGGATAATCCGCATGAGGCCAAACTTTAGTTAAATCAAAAGGGTTATAAGGAACTTTCGAGGCTTCTTTCTCGGGCATTACTTGAATTTGTAAATTCCAACGTGGGAAATCACCGCGCTCAATAGCATCAAATAAGTCACGTTGTGAGCTTTCTCTGTCTTGACCTACTAGCATTTGCGCTTCATCATCCATCAGATTTTTAATGCCTTGTTGGCAACGGAAATGAAACTTAACCCAAAAACGCTCGTTATCTTTATTAATAAAGCTATAAGTGTGACTACCAAAACCATGAATAAAGCGATAACTTCTTGGTAAACCGCGGTCGCTCATATCAATGGTTAACTGGTGTAATGCTTCAGGTAAATGAGAGAAAAAATCCCATTTGTAAGCTAAATTACGCAGATTAGTTTTAGGGTCACGTTTTACAACGTGGTTTAAGTCAGGGAATTTCAAGGCATCACGAAGATAGAAAACGGGCGTGTTATTACCCACCATATCCCAGTTACCTTCTTCGGTATAAAATTTTAATGCAAAGCCACGAATATCACGTTCGGCGTCCGCTGCACCTCTTTCACCTGCAACAGTGGAAAAGCGAGCAAACATGTCTGTTTTTTTGCCCACTTTAGAGAATATTTTAGCACGAGTATATTTCGTAATGTCGTGAGTCACTTTAAATGTACCAAAAGCACCAGAGCCTTTTGCGTGCATACGTCTTTCAGGAATAACTTCACGATCGAAGTGAGCAAGTTTTTCTAGAAACCAGACATCTTGAAGTAACATTGGGCCGCGAGGGCCTGCTGTCATCGAGTTGTTATTGTCTACAACCGGTGCACCAGATGCCGTTGTTAGCTTTTTCTTTTCCATCACATATCTCCAGTTTATGAAATAATGAACGTTCTAAAAAATAGCATGTGTGAATAAAACGAAGCGAACAGCCTTATACTTATTATGGTTAATATTGACTGTAATTCCACTTTAGCAATAATAAACTCATTAATAAAACCAATTAGACCAATAACATTGATAGACGTAACTTATTTACATAGATTGAAAATTCTACAGATTAGCTTTCAATTTTAGCTAAAGTTGTTTAATAAATTTGTTGTATAATTATAAATTAGGACAATTATTTGCTGGAGTAATAACAATGAAAAAATATTTATTGGTCGGCGCTGTAAGTGCGTTATTTATGGCTGGTAATGCAAATGCAGTATCAATGAATATTCAAGCGGGCAAGCATTACACTGATGTTCGAGCGGGTTTAGGTGATCCTAACGCAGGGCTATCTTTTAATGGTAACTGGGCACGAAGTGATCATGATGGTCAGACGGGTAGCCTAGGTGCAAAATTCGCATTACCATTAGGACCTTTCTCAGCGAGTGTTGGAGGTAAAGCACTCTACTTATCACCAAAAAATGGTGATGATGGTGCTGCACTAGCGGGTGGTGTAGGTTTAAACTGGAATGTATTCCCTTCATTGAATGTTTATGGTGAAGCTTATGCTTCTCCTGAAGGATTAACCTCTGGCAGCAAATCTTATTATGAAGCCGATGTGGGTGCTCAATTAACAGTATTTAAACCACTGCACGTTAATGCAGGTTACCGTGTGATTGAAATCGAAAACTCACATAATAGAAGTAATAATAAAATTGCTGATGGTTTCTATGTTGGAGCTGGTTTAAGCTTCTAATTTAGAAAAAGCAGATAAGATCAAATAAAAAGCAGGTGTTGAAAAATCAGCACCTGCTTTTTTTGTTGTTGGTATAAGTGAGTATTTAGCCGACTTGTGGTAATAAACCAAAAGTGATAGCGATTTGAATACCAATAACCACCAGACCACAAATAAACACAATACCTAATGCACCTTTCCCGCCTTTAACTTTGTATTTATCTGCACCGTTTTGTTCTTGTCTAACTTTCCATACTAATAAAGCAGGTAGAAGCAACGCTAATATTGACAGGGCAATAGCGGCATAGGCTAATGCTTGTACAAAGTTAGGGAAATAAAGCGCGCATAGTAAAGGAGGCACAAACGTTAATAGGCTTGATTGCATACGCCCAGTTGCACGATTACTGCGTTTGAATAGGTCAGCAAGATAATCAAATAGACCTAATGCAACACCAAGGAACGAGGTTGCTAAAGCTAATGCCGCAAATAGGTTAACTGCAATATTCACGCGAGGTGTAGCAACGACATCACGGATAGCAGTAAGCAGACCATTTAATCCAGATTGTTGCGCCATAATTCCCATAAAAGTATTTGTTGGGATGGCACCTAATGTCGCAATTTGCCATAAAATATAAGCAACAAGCGGAATAGCACTACCAATAATAAAGATAATACGTAGCTTTTTAATATCGCCGTTCATGTAACTTACAATACTTGGCACACTACCGTGGAAACCAAATGAGGTAAAAATAACAGGAATAGCAGAAAGAATAAGCCCATACGCCACAGGCATTGAGGTTAAGTTTACTGATTCAACGTGAGGTAACATAACAATCAGCATAAATATGAGGAAGAAAACTTTTGCGGTAAACAATAGGCGGTTAATCATATCAACCGATGTTGTACCAATTCCTACCACCGCTCCACCAATCACTGTAAAGATAATGATACCTTGTGTGATAGAAAGCTCATGACCAATCCAAGACGAGAGTGTGGATGAGAGTAGTTCACCTGCACCACTAATATAAGCAGTTGTTAGCGCATACATTAATAGTAATAGTGCAAGTCCTGTGATCACTTGACCACCAACACCAAGATAGCGCTTTGCAATAGAGCCAAGACCAGTATGAGGATCATTGTATTGATAAACTTCCACCAGCAGTAACGCGGTATAGCTCATCAATAACCATAAGCCAACAAGCAATAGCATCATGGTGCTAAAACCAATACCCACGGCGGCCAGTGGCATTGCCAGCATACCTGCCCCAATTGTTGTTCCTGCAACAATAAAAACACTGCCTATAGTGCGATTCTTCACAAAATCCTCTGTTCTCTAAACTATTTTATTTATTTAAAAAGCAGGGTATAAGAATGGTAAATTTCTGTCAAATTTTAATTACGTATGCTGTAATGATTGGTTTACAAAAAGGATTTTGTGAATAAAAAAACGCCAATTATAAATATGAATTGGCGCTTTAAGAGAGATATTTATAGGAGCGTTAATCGTCAAGCTCTACCATTCGTCTTATTTGATCACGATTAATTTGTTTAATTTGTCCTGTTTCTGAATCTTTGTAGGTAATTAATCCAGTTGCTTCATCTTCTTGGGGTTTATCTGTTGTTAAAATTGTTTCCCCATTCACTGTTTCTATTTTTTGTGGACTTGAACAGCCCGCGACGAGCAGAATTGATGTGGAAATAGCAACAGCGGAGAAAATAGAACTTAATTTCATAATACTTTTCCTTTTTTATCAATGTTATTTGTAACTTTAGTCAAAGATGAACAAGAGTGTTAGGAAAAAGCCAAAATTAAGATAATTCAAATTACTCAGAGCAAATTTCTATTTCGATATCACTAATGGGATGGCAACTACAGGGGAGTATTTCATCGGCTTGGATAAACGCTAAAGGCTCATTGCGATAACACACTTTGCCTTTCACTAAGCGTAGACGACAAGAGCCACAATAGCCTTCACGACATTGGTATTCGACTTGGACTTTCCCATGCTCTAATGCATCAAGCAAAGAAGGATGGGTGTCAGTATGAAATTCTAAAGGTGTTGAAAGACCCTGCTGATGCAGGGTCACTTTATGAGATGCCATAACGTATCGGTGTTATTTCTCAGTATTACAGTTCAAAGTTACTTAAGTCATCAGTATCAACTTGTGAATCGATTTGACCCACGAGGTAAGAACTGACTTCAACTTCTTGAGGTGCAACTTGAACGTTGTCAGACACTAACCATGCATTGATCCATGGAATAGGGTTAGAACGTGCTTTAAATGGTAATTTAAGACCCACTGCTTGCATGCGAATATTGGTAATATATTCAACATATTGGCAAAGGATATCTTTATTTAAACCAATCATAGAGCCTTCAGAGAACAGGTATTCCGCCCACTCTTTTTCTTGCTCTGCCGCTTCAACAAACAGGTCATAACACTCTTGCTCACATTCAGCCGCAATTTCTGCCATTTCAGGATCATCTTGACCTGAACGCAGTAAATTCAGCATGTGCTGTGTTCCTGTTAAATGCAACGCTTCATCACGGGCAATTAATCGAATGATTTTAGCATTACCTTCCATTAATTCACGTTCCGCAAAGGCAAATGAACAGGCAAAGCTAACGTAGAAACGAATCGCTTCTAATGCATTGACGCTCATTAAGCACAGGTAAAGCTGTTTTTTCAGTTTACGCAGTGTAACGTGTACCATCTCGCCTTTGACTTCATGATCACCTTCACCAAACATATGGTAAAGATTAGTGAGTCTGATCAGTTCATCGTAGTAAGAAGAAATATCACGTGCACGTTTTAAAATTTCTTCATTTTCAACGATATCATCAAACACAACTGACGGATCGTTAACAATATTACGAATAATATGAGTATAAGAGCGTGAGTGGATGGTTTCAGAGAATGACCATGTTTCAACCCACGTCTCTAACTCTGGGATTGAGATTAAAGGTAAGAATGCCACGTTAGGGCTTCTTCCTTGAATCGAATCCAACAACGTTTGATATTTTAAGTTACTAATAAAAATATGTTTTTCATGATCAGGTAATGCATTATAGTCAATACGATCACGAGAAACGTCCACTTCTTCTGGACGCCAGAAGAAGGAGAGCTGTTTTTCAATTAGCTTTTCAAAAATAGGATATTTTTGCTGATCATAACGCGCTACGTTAACAGGTTGCCCAAAAAACATGGGCTCCTGAAGTTGATCATTTTTAACTTGTGAAAAAGTAGTATAAGACATAGCTTCCTCAATTAAATTTTACACGCGCCGCCTTCACAATCTGAATCTTCCGTCTCAACGACTTCTTCCAGATCACCCTGTACATCGTCTGCACCGTCACGGGTATTGTGATAATAAAGTGTTTTCACACCATATTTGTAAGCGAGCAGCAAATCTTTCAGCAGTTGGTTCATTGGAACCTTACCGCTAGGGAAACGAGTAGGATCGTAGTTAGTGTTTGCAGAAATCGCTTGGTCAACGAATTTTTGCATAATACCGACTAACTGCAAGTAACCTTCAATACTTGGCATTTGCCACAGTAATTCATAAGCGCCTTTCAAACGCTCATACTCAGGAACCACTTGACGTAAAATACCGTCTTTAGAGGCTTTAATACTGATATAACCACGCGGTGGCTCGATACCATTTGTCGCATTCGAAATCTGTGAAGAGGTTTCTGATGGCATCAGCGCGGATAGTGTTGAGTTACGTAAACCGTACTCTTTAATGTCTTTGCGTAAGCCTTCCCAATCGTAATGCAGTGGTTCATTGGTCAGTACATCTAATGATTTTTTATAGGTATCAATAGGTAAAATACCTTCAGCGTAAGTGGTTTCATTAAACCATGGGCATGCGCCTTGTTCTTTCGCTAATTCATTAGATGCTTTTAATAAATAGTATTGAATAGCTTCAAATGCACGATGAGTTAAGTTATTTGCACTACCATCAGAGTAGCGGACACCGTGTTTTGCTAAATAATAAGCAAAGTTAATAACACCAATACCTAAAGTACGACGACCCATTGCCCCTTTTTGAGCAGCCAAGATTGGATAGTCTTGATAATCTAACAAGGCGTCAAGTGAACGAACGGCTAAACGAGCAAGTTCTTCTAAATCATCAAGATTTTCAATTGCACCTAAGTTAAATGCAGATAACGTACACAGTGCAATTTCACCATTAGGATCTTTAATATCATTTAATGGTTTAGTTGGCAGTGCAATTTCTAAGCATAAGTTTGATTGGCGAATTGGTGCAACAGCCGGATCAAATGGGCTATGTGTATTACAATGGTCAACGTTCTGAATGTAAATGCGGCCAGTTGAGGCACGTTCTTGCATCATTAATGAGAATAACTCAACCGCTTTAACTTGTTTTTGGCGGATACTTTTGTCTTTCTCATATTGTACATATAAGCGTTCAAATTCGTCTTGGTCTGCAAAGAATGCATCGTATAAACCAGGAACATCAGAAGGGCTGAATAAAGTAATATCCTGACCTTTGATTAAACGCTCATACATTAATTTGTTTAATTGCACGCCATAATCTAAATGACGAACACGGTTATCTTCAACACCACGGTTATTTTTCAGTACCAGCAGGCTTTCAACTTCTAAATGCCATAATGGGTAGAATAAGGTTGCCGCACCACCACGAACACCACCTTGCGAGCAAGATTTCACCGCAGTTTGGAAGTGTTTATAGAAAGGGATACAGCCTGTGTGGAATGCTTCACCATTACGAATAGCGCTACCTAATGCACGAATACGACCTGCATTGATACCAATACCCGCACGTTGAGAAACGTATTTCACAATAGCACTTGATGTCGCATTGATAGAATCAAGGCTGTCGTCGCACTCAATTAAAACGCAAGAGCTAAATTGACGAGTTGGTGTTCTTACACCCGCCATGATTGGCGTTGGTAATGAAATTTTAAAGGTTGAAATCGCATTATAGAAGCGTTCGATATAGTCCATACGTGTTGCTTGTGGATAACGAGAAAACAAGCAAGCAGCGACTAGAACGTATAAAAATTGCGCACTTTCGTAAATTTCACCTGTAATACGGTTTTGAACGAAGTATTTGCCTTCTAATTGTTTAACCGCAGCGTAGGAGAAATTCATATCACGTTGATGAACAATAAAGTTATTCATCTGTTCGAACTCTTCTTGCGTGTAATCTTCGAGAAGATGGCGATCGTATTTGCCTAAATCGACTAATTTTTTAACGTGATCATATAGTGCTGGAGGCTCAAATTGGCCATACGCTTTTTTACGTAGATTAAATACGGCAAGACGGGCAGCGAGATACTGATAATCAGGCGTTTCAGCAGAGATTAAGTCTGCAGCAGCTTTTACCAGTGTTTCATGGATATCAGCAGTTTTGATACCATCATAAAACTGAATCTGAGAACGTAATTCAACTTGAGATACAGAGACATTTTCTAGACCTTCAGCGGCCCAGGCGATAACACGGTGAATTTTGTCTAAGTCAATGCGTTCTTTATGACCATCACGTTTTGTGACTAGCAGGCTGTGATTCATGAGCGATGCACCTTTCTTGCATTAGTGTTACCTGAAATTTTATACCGCAAAAAAACGCTCCCGATGACAATTTGTGTCAAGGAGTCTTGTGGTGTGAAATTTAAGGAAACACAATATATAGGGGTTGGTTCAAATGGTGATAACAAGATAAAGGTAATTGAGAGATTGATCAAGTGTACAAATCTGATTGTTTCTGTGGATAAATAGGGGATAAATTTTTTAATAACTGCCTGTACCCTGCATAAATACAGGCAGTAAGAAACACAAATTCAAGTGACAACGATGTAAAGTCAATTTTAAAAAATGTGATCGTTTGATGTTTTATTAAACCAAATCAAACTTTCAGTTTCATGAATTCGAGTTATGTGTCGATTGTGTGTGCACCATATAATTCACATCGACATTTGGCGCTAATCGGAATTTGTCAGTGATTGGGTTATAATGTAAACCAATCATATTTTTGCTACGTAAATCGGTTTCATCGACCCAACTAAGCAATTCTGATGGGCGAATAAACTTATTAGCATCATGTGTGCCTTTAGGTACCATATTCAGAATATACTCCGCACCTACGACCAGCATTAGCCACGCTTTTTTATTACGATTGATGGTTGAGAAGAAAACATTTCCACCAGGTTTTACCAGTTTTGCACAGGCTCTTACCACAGAAGATGGATCAGGAACGTGCTCTAACATCTCCATACAGGTAACGATGTCGTAAGTTTGTGGGTTGTCATTCGCGTGGTTTTCAACGGTATCTTGAATGTAAGTGACAGGTATACCCGATTCCAGTGAGTGTAAACGTGCAACTTGTAATGGCTCTGTACCCATATCAAGTCCAGTTACTTCAGCTCCAGCACATGCCATACTTTCAGACAAAATACCGCCACCACAACCGACATCTAGGACTTTTTTTCCAAATAGGCCGTCTGCGCGTTCTTGAATATAGTTGAGTCTTAGTGGGTTGATGCGGTGTAATGGCTTAAATTCACCTTCAAGATCCCACCACCGTGATGCGACGCTTTCAAACTTGTCGATTTCATGCTGATCCACGTTAGCATGTAAAGAGGTTGTTTTATCATTCATCAGAAAGTATTACTCCTATTTTCATATTGCCATGATTCTACCAACGTTAGACGGTGAAATCGAAGAGAATAGCGAAAGGATCATTAATTTAGTTGTTTCCTTTTTCCAAAAATTGGCGATTTGTGGTATAGTTCTAAACCTTTGAATCCGTAGTATGAGGGACAGTGGCTCCATGAGCGACATTGCCAGAGAAATCACACCAGTTAATATCGAAGAAGAGCTGAAAAGCTCATATTTGGATTATGCGATGTCTGTTATTGTAGGACGCGCATTACCCGATGTTCGAGACGGACTGAAGCCAGTACACCGCCGAGTGCTTTTCGCGATGAATGTACTAGGAAACGATTGGAATAAACCTTATAAAAAATCAGCCCGTGTTGTTGGGGATGTTATCGGTAAATATCACCCGCACGGTGACAGTGCTGTTTATGAAACGATTGTTCGTTTAGCACAGCCTTTTTCTATGCGTTACATGTTGGTTGACGGGCAGGGTAACTTCGGGTCAGTTGATGGTGACTCGGCGGCTGCGATGCGTTATACCGAAGTTCGTATGGCGAAAATCGCCCATGAACTGCTGGCGGATTTGGAAAAAGAAACGGTTGATTTTGTTCCTAACTATGATGGAACAGAACATATTCCGGCAGTAATGCCAACCCGTATTCCAAACTTGTTAGTCAATGGTTCTTCAGGGATTGCGGTAGGGATGGCAACAAACATTCCTCCACATAACCTAGGCGAAGTTATCGACGGCTGTCTTGCTTACGTTGATAACGAAGACATCACGATTGAAGAGTTGATGGAACATATTACGGGGCCTGATTTCCCGACTGCCGCTATTATTAATGGTCGCAGAGGAATTTTAGATGCTTACCGTACTGGTCGCGGAAAAATTTATATCCGTGCTCAGGCTGATATCGAAACTGATGAGAAGACAGGCCGCGAAACTATTATCGTGACAGAAATTCCTTATCAGGTGAATAAAGCTCGCTTAATTGAAAAAATTGCAGAGCTTGTTAAAGATAAGCGTATTGAAGGTATTAGCGGCTTACGTGATGAGTCTGATAAAGACGGTATGCGTATTGTCGTTGAAATCAAACGTGATGCTGTGGGTGAAGTGGTATTAAATCACTTATTCTCACAAACACAAATGCAGGTTTCTTTTGGTATTAATATGGTTGCGCTTCACCAAGGCCAGCCAAAATTATTAAATTTAAAAGAAATTATCTCTGCCTTTATTCGTCATCGTCGTGAAGTTGTTACTCGTCGTACTATTTTCGAATTACGTAAAGCACGCGACCGCGCCCATATCTTAGAAGCACTGGCTGTTGCCTTGGCGAACATTGACCCAGTTATTGAAATGATCCGTCAAGCACCAAATCCAGCAGAAGCAAAAGCGGCGTTAATTGCACAACCTTGGGATTTAGGTAGCGTTTCTACCATGTTAGAGCGTGCTGGTGACAGCAATGTTGCTCGTCCTGAATGGTTAGAGCCACAATATGGTGTGCATGACGGTAAGTACTATCTAACAGAGCAACAAGCTCAGGCTATTTTGGATCTGCGTTTGCAGAAACTGACCGGCCTTGAACATGAAAAACTGTTAGATGAATATCGTGAGTTATTGCTCCAAATTGCTGAGCTATTACATATCTTAAGAAGCCCAGAGCGTCTGATGGAAGTCATTCGTGAAGAGCTAAATGCGATTAAAGATCAATATAACGATCCTCGTCGTACTGAGATCACTGAAAATACAGCAGATATTAATATCGAAGACTTGATCAATGAAGAAAATGTTGTTGTGACACTTTCTCATCAAGGTTACGTTAAATATCAGCCACTTACCGATTACGAAGCACAGCGTCGTGGCGGTAAAGGTAAATCAGCAGCAAGAATTAAAGAAGAAGACTTTATCGATCGTCTGTTGGTAGCTAACACCCATGACACCATTCTGTGCTTCTCAAGCCGTGGTCGTCTCTACTGGATGAAAGTTTACCAATTACCAGAAGCAAGTCGCGGTGCTCGTGGTCGCCCAATTATCAACTTATTACCTCTTGAGCAAAATGAACGTATTACGGCTATTTTGCCAGTGAGAGAGTATGAAGAAGGTAAGTTTGTCTTTATGGCAACAGCAAGCGGCACCGTGAAGAAAACACCTCTGCAAGATTTCAGCCGTCCTCGTAGTGCAGGTATTATTGCCGTCAACTTAAATGAAGGTGATGAGTTAATCGGTGTTGATTTAACCGACAGCACTAACGAAGTTATGTTGTTCTCTGCGGATGGTAAAGTGGTTCGCTTTGCAGAAGATTGTGTTCGCCCAATGGGACGTACTGCGACAGGTGTTCGTGGTATGAAACTGAGCGATGACGATAAAGTGGTTTCACTTATCATCCCTCGTGGTGAAGGTGATATCTTAACCGTAACTGAAAATGGTTATGGTAAACGTACTGCTCAAAGCGAATACCCAACGAAGAATCGTGCAACACAAGGCGTTATCTCTATTAAAGTCAGTGAGCGTAACGGTAAAGTTGTTGGTGCAATTCAAGTTGAAGAAACTGACCAGATTATGATGATCACGAATGCGGGTACATTAGTTCGTACACGAGTTTCTGAAGTCAGCATTGTTGGACGTAATACACAAGGTGTTACCTTAATTCGTACAACCGAAGGTGAGTTGGTCGTTGGCTTGCAACGTGTTGAAGATGAAGATGATGCATTAGATGACGATGAAGTTAATGAAGTTATTAACGAAGAGTCATCAGAAGCACCTGATTCAGATTTAGCGGATGATGCAGACGAAGAATAATATTTATCATTATTGTGATGTATAAATAAAAGAAAGCAGGCATAATTGCCTGCTTTTTTTATATGGTAGGATCAGTTCATCATCAGAAAAAATTATCTTGATGATAAAGATCATATCATTCAGACATACAGTAACTTCTGCTAGAATAGAATAAGTTTCTTATGCGGTAGGCATTATTGATTAGGGTGGTTGTTTGAGATATCTCTCGTCCTTTAAAACATCGTTAAAAATTTCCCGCTACCTTTTTCGTGTATTAGGTATCATGTTGTGGGCGATGGGTGCATTGTTAACCATGTTTTACCTCATCAATATTTTCAATGACACAAAGTCAGATATTCGGCAAGAGTATAGTAATAACTACACCAATCTCCTTGGCTTCTTTAGGCAAACTTCTGGCACCATCCGTGATTTACAATACCTCGCAGAACGACATCAAGAACAGATCAATTTAAATCCGAGCATGAAAAATTCATTATTTTATGAAGGACCTTTTTCACTTCATAAACTTAATGACACTGCGGATTGTGAATTGTTTAAAGGACAAACAAATAACTATTTTCGCTCATTTAACAGCATCTTATATTATTGGAAAGATAATACACCCGCCCTGCAAGGAATAAACCAAGTCTTTATGGTTGGCTCCCATAGCATGTGTATGATTAACTTCCCTTTGCGCGCATCCCCTGTTGATACTGAAATGTTGAAAAAGATGGTTTACGAAAATACACGTAACTACATCAATCAACGCGCACAAGGTAAAGAGGTTAACCAATATTGGATAGTGCCAGATGCAAAAGGAGATAGCGGCATTTTATATGTTATGTCGCCAGTTTATGCCTCAGGTAAATTTATTGGCTTGATCGGTATTGAAAGGGCAATTCGCCTTGAATATTTTTCTCCCGCCAAAGACAGAGTGATTTCAATTCACCTTCTTAATAGTAGAAATACCACTGTTTTAAGCTATCCAGCAGAAAATAACTATCATGCCGTTAAACAAGTTCCTGATGTTAGTGCCCCTTATTTTGGTTTTGATGAAGACTTTAGTGACTTAGTTGCTAAGCGTAAATTATTGCCTTCATCTTTTAGTGTGGTGTATTCATTACCACTCAAACAAATTTTAAATGAATTTAAATTTACGATTTTTAATGCGCTGATCTTAAATATTATTTCAGCCATTATGATTTTTATCTTCGTATGGATCTTTGAGCGAAAAATATTCTCTCCAGCTGAAAACAATGCCTCTCGTCTGGAAGAACACGAGCAGTTTAACCATAAGATTGTAGCATCAGCGCCAGTTGGGATTAGTATTCTTAGAATACGTGATGGCATGATCATTTTAAGTAACGAACTCGCTCATAACTATTTTCGTTTACTTAGCCATAGCGATAAACAAAATATCCTCTCTATTATTGCAGAGAAAAGTAGCAATATGGTCGATGTAGTGACCAACAATCGTAATCATCTGCAAATTAGCTTTGTTAATTCACGTTATCAAAATGAAGATGTGGCCATCTGTGTTTTAGTGGATATTAGCGCACGGGTTAAAATGGAGCGCTCATTACAAAACATGGCGACAGCTGCGGAGCAAGCTAACCAAGCTAAATCGATGTTCTTGGCAACTGTCAGCCATGAATTACGAACGCCACTTTATGGCATTATTGGTAATTTAGAGTTATTACAATCTCTTACACAAAGCGATGATGCTGCTCGATTATTAAAAACGATGGATAACTCCTCATCGTTATTACTAAAAATTATTAGTGATATCCTCGATTTCTCGAAAATTGAATCTAAACAGTTAAAAATTGATATTAAGCCATTTAATTGTCGCCAAGTGCTCTCTTTTGTTATCTCTAACTATTTACCTTTGATTGCGAAAAAAGACTTAGCTATTTACTGTTTTATCGAACCTGATGTACCTAAAATTGTAAATAGTGATCCAGTTCGTGTGCAACAAGTTATCTCTAATTTATTGAATAACAGTATTAAATTCACTACGACAGGGTGTATTACCTTGCATCTTTATAAAGATGATTATTATCTCTATTTCGATATTCACGATACAGGGCGAGGGATCAGCGACAAAGCATTGCATGAGCTTTTTGAACCATTCTTCCAAGTGTCTCAAAATACAGAAAGTGCATCAGAAGGGACAGGATTAGGTTTAGCTATTTGTGAAAAACTAATTAACTTAATGGATGGGGATATCAGCGTTGTTTCCCAAGAAAATATTGGTAGCCGCTTTACAGTTCGTATACCTCTTTATGGTGCTTTAGAAGGCGTTGAGCCTTCTTCTAAACAGAATATTTATAAAGAAAGTAATGTTCGCTGTTTTATTGATATTAAAAATCTCTATTTAGAAGGCTTTATTGGTCGATACCTTCGTTATTTTGGCTTGAGTTGCGAATTACTTACTGAAGAAGTGGTGTTATCTTCAACCGATTTTATTATCACAGATTACGATATACCAAGAAAAGATAACTGCCAATTTATTAGGATCAACGAGCATTATTTTGAGCCGTCGAAGAAAACAGCTGGAAACGTATGGGTCTGCAGTACTTATAAATTAAACGAGTTAACAAAAATAATCCTGCAATTGCCACAAAATAAAGTGGAAGCAAATTGTGTGGATATGGTGGAGCAAGATACTGATTGTAGCTTACAAACCTTAACGATTCTTATTGTCGATGATCACCCAATAAACCGCTTATTGTTGACTGATCAACTGAAAAAAATCGGTTTTAATACAGTAACAGCAGAAGATGGCTGTGACGCATTAACGTATTTAGCTAAAAATCATGTTGATATCGTTCTGACGGATGTCAATATGCCAAACATGAATGGTTATCAGCTGGCAACACATATAATAGAAATAGGCAGTAATATGCCTGTGATTGGTGTGACGGCGAATGCGATTGCAGAAGAGAAACAACGCTGTATTGATGCAGGAATGAATGATTGTGTATCTAAACCTGTTTCGCTTTCTATTTTAAGAGAAGTGTTGGTGAAGTATATACCTAAAGAATAATTCTAGATCGTGAACAATAAAACGAGTAAAAAAACCAAGGCTAATTTATTAGCCTTGGTTTTTTTAAGTCAAAATAAGGTAAAAATGACGTAATTACAAAGCATTTTGATAGATAAAATGAAGCAAAGTACAGCCATAATAAGACAAGCCGATTAAAAGGAGAGTGAGGGAGTCTCTGTAACAGCCTATAAGCGAAAAAACTAGTAAAGGTATGATATAAGCCATGCAGCTTATAAGGTGCTTCTGAACAGGAAATATTTGCAAGAAAAGAGAAAGGCAAACCCAAAGAGAATGAGAGATAAAGAGTAAAAATTAAAAAGCAGAGAAGCTCCCACAAAGGGATGAGCTTCCTGATTTTATCGGTGCGACTAAGGTAACTACGGTGAAATTAATCTGGGCCGTTAATTTCCTTATCAATAGTCACTGATGACAAGTAATTAAGTAATGCGATATCGTTATCGACACCTAATTTCATCATGGCTGATTTTTTCTGACTACTAATCGTTTTAATACTACGATTAAGTTTTTTCGCGATTTCAGTCACAAGAAAGCCTTCAGCAAATAATCTCAGCACTTCACTTTCTTTTGGTGATAAACGTTTATCGCCATAACCATTTGCATTTACTTTTTCAAGTAGCTTCGCAACGCTTTCAGGCATAAATTTCTTGCCTTTTTGTAGTGCAGCCAATGCTTTTGGTAGATCAGTCGGAGCACCTTGCTTAAGCACAATACCTTCAATTTCAAGATCAAGAACTGCGCTCAAAATAGCTGGGTTGTTATTCATTGTGAGTACAATAATCGACAAATTAGGATAATGTCTTTTAATGTACTTAATGAGTGTAATACCATCACCATACTTATCGCCAGGCATAGACAAGTCAGTAATTAAAGCATCCACATTTAACTTAGGTAAGTTATTGATAAGTGAAGTCGAATCTTCAAATTCACCTACAACATTGACCCATTCAATTTGTTCTAAAGATTTACGAATACCGAATAAAACGATTGGGTGATCATCGGCAATAATAATATTAAGGTTATTCATGTTTAATTGTTACCTTGCTGCAGCAACTGTTGAATCCATTTATCCAGTTGAGTGATACGTTCTTTGATCTCTAATTCATTATGATTTTTTATGTCATGCTCTAAATATTCACAGCTTTCTCTGAGATATTCTAAATCTAACATGGCAAAAACCCCTTTTAGACGGTGAGCTGTCTGGGCTAGAGAATAAAAGTCTTTATTTGTTGCTTCTAAGTGTAGTTTTTCAACATCAATAGGAACAGTACTGATAAATAGTTCCTTATAATCACTACCATTCAACTTCTTCCTATAATTATTAAGAATTACTTCGTATTTATCAAGGTTATTATTTTCATCCCAAATACTCTCTTCAGTTGTATCTAGGGAAAATGACTCATTTTCTTCAATTAAATAAGTAATAGCCTCTATTAAAGGATCACCGAAGTTATAGTTACACTTTATTAAATCTTTTGATATTTTTTCAAATCCAACAATAGAACTCATTAATAATATTGTTGGAGATTCAGGGTTATCATTCGGCGTATCCTTAAGTATGATATCGTATTCAGGATAAAGATTCTCTCTATTTTTATCAAAGTATGTGGCGCCATATTTATCAAGCTGTTGACAGATAATTTTTTCTATTTCAGGATTTTTTATAGCGAGTTTTGCGTTTACTCCCTCTAATAATACGTTAAATGTTCGTTCTTCAGTATCTATATGCTGGTATGGGAGTGCAATTTGGAAATGAGAACCAATACTTTCTTGGCTCTTAATCGTTAATTCTCCTTGTATTTTGTTGCATAGCAAATGGCATAAATAAAAAATGATACCTGAATTAGAATAATATTTGTCTCCCATTGCTTGTCCTAAGAATGGGTATTTTATATTAGCAATATCTTGAGGGGTAAGCCCGCTTCCACTGTCAATAATATCTATAAGTATTTCTTCTTTATCTTTATTTTTAACTAAATTCAGATTAACGGTTATCTTTCCATAATTAGTCGTGCTAATGGCATAATTAATCAATGATAAAATAATCTTACTTAAAGCGGGACCATCGTTAATTAAAAGTAATCCAGGTCTTATATTATTGTGGAAATAAAGTGTTAGGCCTTTTCTTATCATAAAAGGTGATGCTGTTATCAGAATAGATTCAACTAATGTTGATAGTTCAAATTCATCCTTATGAATTTTCCATTCTTGGTTTTCTAACTTATTAATTAATGTAATGTTTTCTATCCATTCAGAAATGTAATTTGTTTTCTCTAATAATAAGCTAAGCAATTGTTGATGAGTGTCTTCGGGTAATAATTCTTTAAATTGATAAACCATCTCATTTATATCTTTGATAGGACGCATTAATTCTAATGACATATTAGATAAGATCTTGCGTCGTGCGATGGTATTTTTCTCATATTCTTGCTGTGCAAGTTGTAATTTTTTATTGATTAGCGCTTCGTTATCTTTATTCAGAAATATGAATAATGAGGTATTGTCAATATTGTTATTATTACTTGTTCTTATTTCATAAATTTCGTTGTTGATAGCCGTTTGAATTAAGCCATTGTGCTCAACTGCCATTTGGCGGATCTTAGATAAATCGATATGAGGCAGTAATTTTTCCGCATGACTATTACTAATAATCTTATGGTTAGAGGAAAAATTATAGACTAGTAATCCTATCGGAAGGTTTGAAATGATGTCGTTTGTCATCTCTTCTTTGATCCGTAGATTACGAGTCATAGAGATATAAGGGAAAACGTACTTGTTACGGATATAAATATGGCCAAAAACGGAGATAGAAATAAATATCAGTAGACTGATTAATAACCAAATATTTTTGTAGGCAATCTCTTTTATAATCGACTTCATAGGGTATTCATAAGAGAGTGAATATGGGATCCCAATAATCGGTTGAGAAAAAATCAGTGAAGAGCCATCGGTTGATATTTCAATGTTATTCTTGTCATAAACAGATTGCTGACCTGTCGGAAGTAATCTTAAGTAGTGTGGAGATAGCTCTGAAGGCAAGAAATTATTGATAGGCAAATCAAACGCCACTACGCTGGTTAGCTGACCCGGAACATTAAACATAATACGATAAGTATAGTAATAAATGTTTTCCGTAGACATTTTCCTAATAGGAGAAAGGCTCTCTTTTTCATCTAATGCAGTTGATTGCATCAATAACTCAGACCGTTTACTTTCAGCCGTTAATGTTAAATAGCTTTCTTTGTAACGGATCTCCGGTTTAAGCACAGAATGGGTCGTAATTAAGATAAGATCATTCCCTTTACCATTTAGATAATAAAGTGAACTGTAATCATTACGCACACCCCAAAGAATTTCGAGTGAATTTGCAAATCGTTGTGCTAACTGAAAGGTTTGCTCATTGGGTTTACCAAATATAATGGAATCTACGGTTTGGTCTCGTCCTTCAAGCCAAAATACATCAGAACGCAATTTTATTGGATTAAGTCGCAATACAGGAAACATCGAGGTATCGGTTATTTTATTTGATAACTGAAAAAGCTGATTAGAGTGATAACGGTAATCTTCAACCTGTCGAGAGAATTTGAGAGTTGTATTGTTGATAGCGTTTTTTTTGCTATCTAGCCAAGTGTCAAAATAACTGTAAGCGTATAGAAAAAGCGATATGACCATAAAAAGAAGGAATAGGGCATATAGACGAGTTAGTGTATTTGGCTTGAGTTGGTTCAATGTACGCATTCAGTTTGCGAGCCTTTAAGAGACAATGTAATTAAAAATAGAAAATTGAATAAACAATCACCATTATTCAGCCATTATATTAACAGGTTATCCTTTTAAAAGGGATATTCGGATGAACTTTGAGCAAACAAACAAAAAAATCTATTTTTTTTACAATCGGAGCTAGACAGCGGGGTCAGAGATAGGCATAATTCCGCGCTATGGAAGGATGGCCGAGTGGCTGAAGGCAGCGGTCTTGAAAACCGCCGATGGGAAACCATCCTAGAGTTCGAATCTCTATCCTTCCGCCAGAATTAGCCGGCTTAGCTCAGTTGGTAGAGCAACTGACTTGTAATCAGTAGGTCACCAGTTCGACTCCGGTAGCCGGCACCATATAAGAACCCGTTATCTCGTAAGAGGTAGCGGGTTTTTTCTTATCTATAATTCTCTTTTTTATTTTTCCTCTTATTTATTTTTATTTAAACCCTTACGGGGTACTCCGTTTATTTCTCGATATCACTCTGCTTTTTTATCTTTAGTTATCAAAAATTAATCAATATATTAGTGAGTTAGCATTTTTTAAGCAGAAAGCGTTTGAAGATTGAGCAAACAGATAAAAAAGTCATTTTTTTTACAATCAGGACTAGACAGCGGGGTCAGAGATAGGCATAATTCCGCGCTATGGAAGGATGGCCGAGTGGCTGAAGGCAGCGGTCTTGAAAACCGCCGATGGGAAACCATCCTAGAGTTCGAATCTCTATCCTTCCGCCAGAATTAGCCGGCTTAGCTCAGTTGGTAGAGCAACTGACTTGTAATCAGTAGGTCACCAGTTCGACTCCGGTAGCCGGCACCATATAAGAACCCGTTATCTCGCAAGAGATAGCGGGTTTTTTCTTGGATCAATTTTAATATTGAAATGATATAGTAAAAAAACACCACATAAAAAGATTGTGGTGTTTTTGTGTATTATCGTGATCACCAACCCATCACAGACCAATTAAATACTCGTCCCAAAATTTTCACTTCTTCTAATGTCGAACGCTCATCTGGGTAATCAATAGTATTATAGCTGCGGATGATAATGGTGTTATTGGGGAGTCGGTGTAAAATTTTAACTCTCAAAAGATCGCCTTGTTGAATAGCATAAATACCACCATCAACAATTTTTGTATGTCCTGTACTGATAGTGACAATCGAACCATCAGGAATAACTGGGGACATACTGTCACCATGAACTTTAAAAGCAACGGCATCACTAGGTTGAACGCCATAGCGATTAAATGTAGAACGAGAAAATCTCAATAATTCCACCTTTTGATTATCAGTGGTACAACTTCCGAAACCTGCAGCCAATTCAATAGTAGTATAGAAGGGGATCTCAACTTCATCTCGTTCTATCGGCGTATTATTATCCCAATCATCAACAGGTGTCATTTCATTTACTGAAACACCATCGTTTCTTTTTGCTCCTCGCCCATATTCTAACCATTCTGCTCGAACATCGAGCCATCGACTTAATGCTAAGATATTTGTTGGATCAGGAATTGACTCATTGTTCAGCCATTTCCATACAGCTGGAGCACTGACTTTTATGCCTTGCTCAGCGAGTGCATCTGTAATTCTTTTACCTAATCCACGTCCTGCAATCCCTGAATCTAAGCAAGCTTCTTGAAGCCTTTTTGTGAACTCCGTTTTATTATCATTTTTAACCACTGGTTAATTTCCTTTGCTGCTTGACGTCACTTTGGTTAAAATATAGCATTAACTATTAGTTAATAAAAGTGCGAAAAGTACAAAAAAGTAACTAAATAAACCAATGCAAGAGTGGTAAGTAAAAATCACGTTGAGATAACGCCGTAAAATGCGGGTGATTTAGATGCATAAATGCCATGCCTTGTCGTGGTACATGGATGACCAATGAGTAGTGATAGGAAATCAAAAGGAGCATTAAATGAGACTAGCAGACTTACCTAAATATTTTTCACCAAAAAGCATTGTATTAAGTGATGTAAGAACAGTGAAGGCAGTAGATTCACTGTCAGTGACTGATGTGATGACATCAATTAGTTTAGCAACTCGAAAAGGGCGAATGGGCATAGAGTTATTTTTAGCTAAACATAGTATTAATCATCCCAGTGAAGCAATAGAAAGCCTTTATCAATATGCACTAACCCAAGCTTATCAATATAAAGCCATTGATAAACTTAATGAAGATGTGAAAGCTAATGTTTTACACATTATTGCTAATTATGCTTTCCAAGATTACGCAAGAAGTGCCGCAAGTAAGAAAGCGTGTCCTGATTGCAGTAATGGATTTATTGAAGTTGACGTTTTTACTACCAAAAGCTACACCTCAAAATCTGTTAAAGAGCTTGAGCGAAATTTTAAAAATGAGCTTAAAGTTAAACCCCAAAATAAAACTTCTTACCGTGAAGTAAGAGAAACAACTCGAGTGGTTTGCCCTACATGTAAGGGGAAAGCTGAAATTCGTTTAGCATGTCGTTGTCATGGACGTGGTCAAGTTTTAGATAAAAAAGAGAGTGAAAAGCAGGGTATGTCTGTTTTCAAACCTTGTAATCAATGTTCAGGACGCGGGTATCCTCGTTTAAAATTCAGCGAAGTATTAGAGAAAGTACAAATGGTGGTGAGTGTTTCTAAAACTGCTGCGTACAGTAACTACAAGCCGTTATTTGAACATTTAGTTGAAGAGTGCTTTAAAGAAGAGTCCTTATCAGAAAAAATTCTGCAAGAAGTGACTGCTAAGTAATAATTTTCTCTATTTATTTATTTTTGTAGAAACTAGTTATTGACTTCTAGGAAAAATAAGCATACTATAACTCCACAGTGAGAGATTTGTATCTAAAGACCTCACAACAGAATATAAAAAGCCCCACTTTTGAAGTGGGGCTTTTTTGTATCTCTATTTTCGTAACTAATATAAATTAACGATATCTGTTAAATTTTATTTTCAATAGAAGACCACCATGTGGTCTTTTTTTCTATCTGCCACTTATCTAATTAGATAAAACATAAACATACTCATGTTAAAACAGTACTTAAATTTAAGTGCTGTGGATGAGTATATTATTTATTACAGTTCCTCCTATTGGAGGTAAGCCATGAGAAACAATGAAAGAAAATCCAGATCTATGGGAACAGATATTTATTGTCCTTTCTTCAATGAAAGAACAAGGAATATCAGCCTCTCTAGCTGGAGGAATGGCTATTCTTCGAGGTTTATATAACGGCGGAGGATGGAAAAAAACCTCTATAGATGGGCTGATGTGTGCAATGTTTGCTTGGTTTATTAAAGATATTCTAATTTTATTTAATATTAATCATGAGTTTGCTTACTTAGCCAGTGTGTTTATTGGCTATGTCGGAGTAGATTCCGTGAGTAAACTCCTTAAAGGAAGAGCAGGAGTTAAAAATGGCTAAAATAGCACGAGGTGAGCGTAATAATAATCCCGGTAATATCCGGCACGGTTCGAAATGGCAAGGATTATCCATAGAGCAAACCGATAAAGATTTTTGTCAATTTATTTCACCTGAATATGGAATACGAGCTATCTACAAATTATTACAAACGTACCAAAAAAAATATGGTTTAAACACTATTAAAACAATTATCAATCGTTATGCTCCACCTAACGAAAATAATACGGCAGGCTATATTATTAGAGCATCAAAAGAAATTGGTATTGAGGAAGATAATCCAATTAATACACAATTAAAAAATGTCGCTATTCCTTTAGCAGTAGTGATTGTTAATATTGAACTTGGCTATCAACCTTATTCAGAAAAAGTTTTTGAAGATGCCTGGTTGTTATTATGAATTATTTATTAAAAATAATGGCAATAGTGATTTTATGCCTAGGTATAGGATCGATTTGGTTAATTGATAAAAATAAATCCTTGAAAAAGGAATACAATAATATTAATCAATCTCTTATTCAACAGATTGCAGAGAATAAAGATTATCAATTAAGAATAAGTCAGCTTAATCAACTTGATAATCGTCATTTACAGGAACTTGTGCATGCAAAAAAAGAAATTGATCAGTTGCGTGATATTAGTGAGCGTACTCCTGAGCGGGTGTATATCAAAGCAGAATGCCCCAAAATATCAGCCAATTCCACCACCGGCTTGGTTGATGCAAGCACCGCCAGACCTACTGACACCGCTATCCGAAATTATTGGGTACTCAGAGAACGAATTGCGCAATCAGAACAGATTATTTTAGGTTTACAAGATTATATTCGGCAAGAGTGTATTAATTAAAAATCCCTTTAATTAATTTATAATCAATAAAAATTATTTATAAAATAAAATAGATTAAATTTTTATAAAGAAAAGGAGAATTATATTAAGGAGGTAAAATGAAAGATAATGATATTAATATTGCCATTCGTGAACAACTATTAAAACAATTTAAATCAGCAAATATTAATGTTGATGTTATTGCTGGTTATCAGCCAGATAAAAAACAAGATAATAATATTATTATGTTTTTTCCTATAAAGGAGGTTGGCCAAGGTTGGCAAAAAAGAAATTATAATATTCAAGGTGATAATGCAAATCATAAAGAAAAACAACTGTTCGAATTAACATTTCAGGTTCAAGGTTTTATTAAACAACATCCAAATTTAACAGCAGGTGATTTAATTCGAATGACTCGAATGATTATTAATTCGTTGTCTTTTGTCGAATCAATGAGAAAAGTGGGAATAGGGATACAACGTGCGAGCGAAATTAGACGAGCGCCGATAATAAATGCTGGAAATAGTTATGAGCATAATCCCTCATTTGATTTTAATGTCACTTTTTCCAGTACGTTATCTTTAGACACTGCTGCAACAAATTTAATTATTACTAATCTATATCGTATTTAAGGATAAATATGTCTATTAAACAAACGCGCTATATTGATATTGCGAGCGCAGTTATTGGTGCATCAGCCGCACCTATGCGTAAACTTACAGCTCGTATTTTCTCAACAAACCCTAAAATTCCAGCAGGGAAAGTACTTGAATTTGCTAGTGGGCAAGTGGATGAATTACTTGGTGCAGGATCACCAGAAGCGAAATTTGCTCGTCAATATTTTAGTTATGTTAGTCCCGCACCTATTAGTAAACCTAAAGAGCTACAAATTGCTTCTTTTGAACCCGTAGGTCGTGCTCCGACATTATTTGGTACGCCAGCAGCAACGCTTGATAAATTAAAGTTAATTGAAGAGGGTGCATTTACTTTGACTATCGGTGATATCTCTAAAAATATTACTGATATTTCCCTAAAAGATGTTGAGTCTTACGCTGATGTTGCTTCTCTGATCCAAGCTAAATTAAATGCTGAAAGCGAACCTCAATTTGCCAATTGTTACGTCACTTTTAATGCACTTGATGGTGCTTTTTTGATGAGTGGTGGTGTACAAGAAAAAGCGAAGATCACCATAGATCACTCACCTTTAGCCGATGCTATGGGGTTAAGTGACGGAGAGGCATCTGAGGGTAATGTGGCACAAACGGCGCTTCAAGCATTTATCGCTGCAGAAGCGATTTCTGATTCATTTGGTAGTGCGACATTCTTAACCGAGCTTTCAGTAGAGCAAAGTGTTGAGTTAGCAGAGTATATTGCGGGTGAAAATGTAAAATACCAGCTCTATTTATCAGTTCCGGATAAACAAGCCGAAATTTATAGTAAAGCATTAATCGGTACCGCATCAACGGGATTAAATTTAAAAACAGATGATGACTTTTTTGTTCAAGCTCTACCGATGGCAATTATGGCGGCAACAGATTTTGATCGCACAAACGCGACGACTAACTATATGTATCGTCAATTTGGTATCACTTTCCCATCTCAAGTTAAGACAGATATTGCGGCGGATAGATTAGATAAATTACGCGTGAACTATTACGGTGAAACAGCTGTTACTGGCACTGATATTAGCTTCTATCAACGTGGTTTTTTATGTGGAAATGCTTCTAATCCATTAGATATGAGTGTTCATACTAATGAGCAATGGCTAAAAGCCCATATCGCACAGCAATGGTTAAGCTTATTGCTTTCCACTCGTGGTATTCCAGCGAATAAAGATGGTGAAGCAAGAGCGATGATGGTTATTGCGGGTGCGGTTACGAAAGCATTAAATAATGGCACTATTCTTACGGGTAAAACGCTGGCTGAAGTACAAAAAATCGCAATTACAGATGCAGCAGGTGATGATTTAGCGTGGCACGATGTACAAAATAAAGGTTATTGGTATAACGCTGAAATCGTTGAAGAAACAGGCCCTTCTAATTTACCAGAATACATCATGAAATATGTATTAATTTACGGTAAAGGCGATTGGGTTCGTAAAGTTGAAGGCTCACACAATTTAGTTTAAGGAACAAACAATGAACGATATTTCAGCAACAGGTTTAAGTTTAATTATTCAGGCAAGTAACACATTTCCTGCAGGTATTCCTATTACCACATTTTCAGATGATGGTGATCCTTTAGATTTACCAGCAGTAGATATCACTCAAACCGCAGTAGATATTAATGGTAATTTAGTGAGTTGGTCAGCGCCTACACCTCAAACTGTGACGGTTAATGTATTAGCAGGTAGTGAAGAAGATGAAAACTTGGCTATTTTGCTTGATGCAAATACAGCAAGACGAGGACGTCGTCATGCAAGCGATATTATTACATTAGTGGCTTCTTATGGTGATGGCTCTATTACCACTGCTCGTAATGGTCGAATTACTAATGGTAGTCGTGGTAATTCAATTGCGAGTGCTGGGCGTCTCAAATCTAAACAGTACACCTTTATTTTCCAAGATTTTGATCGTGTCAGAGCACGTTAATTTTTAGCGTTATTCTTATTCATCTAATGGCGGCTTCGGCCGCCTTTTTTATGGAATTTAATTATGTTAATTAAACCAAAAGAGATCACTGTTATTGATAGTGATCGTGAAGAACATACTTTTATTATTAGCCGATTACCTGCAACTATTGGGCGAGAAATTCTTGCTAAATATCCTTTATCAAATGCACCTAAAATTGGCGATTATGAAGTTAGCAAAGAAGCCATGTTAAAAATGATGGCTTATGTGGCAGTTGAAAAAGAAGGGCAAGAGATTTATCTAAAAACCAGCACATTAATTGATAATCATGTGCCTGATGGGGAAGCTTTGATTCGTCTTGAACTCGAAATGCTGAAATACAACACCAGTTTTTTCGGCAAAGACGGGAGCCCAAATTTCCTACAATACCTGCTAGGCAAGTTCAGCGGTTCTCTCCCGTCGATTATAAAAACGCTGATGGCTTCTTTGCAGTCATCATCTCCGCGGGTTTCGCCTCCTTCACAGAACTCAAAACAACTATAGATCTAGAGGAAGCCTTTGATCTGTGGGAGATCGCGATTACTAATCGTTATAACGAGGCGCTTGCGGCGTCAAAGGAGAGATAATGTCTCTATTACAGGTATTTTCTCAGGTACTAATGTTGGAGGCTGAAGTATCTGATAGTGCATTAGCAAATATTAGAAAATCAGCAGATGAAATTCTTGTTGAAATGAAAAATATTGAACAGGGGGTTTCAGGAGGTATTACTAGTTTCTATAACTTTGTTCAAGAAATTCACCTCAATCTTGGGGAATTACCCGAAGATCATGACATAAGTATTTCATTTAATAGTGATGAAATGACAAGTGCTTCTGTAACTATTGAAAACTCAATTCAAAGCATTGTTAAAAGCGCACTAATGGGAACGCAAGAGTTTGATAAATTCTTGCAAGAAATCTTAGTGGGTATGCTGGGCTTATCACTTAATGAGCCAATAAATATTGATCTTAATATCAGTGAAACTCAAGATAAAATTAATTCAGTAATACAAAGTATTGATACTCTAAAAGATTCTATGTCGGTTTTAAATTACCAAAGAGAATTGATCAATAATAGTGGCGGTGATGAAGCGCATATTTTAGCAAATCTGAATGCTGAATATGATGCAATGGAGGCGCAATTATCTTCACTTAATGGTGAGTTGAGTTCTTTAACTGAAGCTGAAAAGAAAAATAAAGAAAGTAAAATTGTCATCGATGCACTGATTAAACAATTAGGTGCTGATTACGATACTTTTATTACCACAATGCAAACGCAAGGCATTGAAGCGGCAGTTAAAGAAGCAAAGGCTCAACGTCGATTAGGTGATAGTGTTGATGAAACAGGTAAAAGCTATCAGAAAACCACAGCGAAAATGAAGGACTATATTCTTAACGCCATTGGCGCTAAGGATATTACGGGGACTTTGCAAAAGGTTTTTTCTGCTTCATTAGATCGCGCCAAAGAAATAGAGTCGCTAGATAAACTGAGTAAAAAAATAGGTATCGCAGCTATCGATATCGATGCATTTTCAGGTGTTATGGCTGAAATGGGGGGCACAAAAGAGGCCGCTCAAGCTGATTTGACGGCAATGGCCAATGCATTTAATGATACAGAAGATCCTATCGAACAACTTTTAAAGACCGCAGATAAAGTCAAAGGGATGAGCTTTGATGGTGCCCAAAAAGAGCTGGAAAAACTGGGTGTTGTCGATGAAAAAACCATTGAATTAATGATGAAGGGGCGCGAAGAATTAGAGCGCACAATGGGGGTTCAAAAACAATTTTCTGGTATTAATGATGAAAGTATCGAAAGTTCTATTCAACTTAATGCAGTAATGAATAAGTTTGATCAATTAGCAGCACAATTAAAAAATAACTTTTTAGAGATAATTATTCCCGTTCTTGCAAAAGGAATAACGTGGTTTGATAAATTAGTTAATTTTTGTATTGAGAATAAAGATTTTGTTATCGGTTTCTTTTCAGCTATTGGTAGTGCTGTTGCCATTTTTTATTTACCTGCAATGGTGTCTGCGGCAGTTGCTACACTTGCAACGGCACTCCCTATATTAGCTATTGCTGCTGTTATTGGCATCTTAGCGACGGCATTTAAACTCGTCTATGACGATATTATGAATTTTATTAATGGTAATGATTCAATGATAGGCAGTATTTTGGATCAATACCCCGCGCTTAAAGACGCAATAATGATTGTATGGGAAGCATGGCAAGTTTTTGTTCAATCTTTAACGATTGCTTCAAAGGCTATTGCTGAACATGTTATTGCTGCTTGGAATTATATATCTGACGCATTTAATCAATTTGTTATAGCGCTTAATGCAGGCATTAATAATATTATCGAGTGGGGGCAATCAATTATTAATGTTTTTGTTTTTGTCTCTGATGCTGTGGTTAGTGTATTTAGTTGGATGTGGGAATATATAGAGAAAATATTAGGTTGGGTTAATGAAGGTATTGATTCAATAAAAGGGATTTGGCAATCAGCAAAAAGCTTTTTAGGTATGGAGGATGCTGAAAACGAAATAAAAGTTGTTCAAAAAGTAGAGCGACAATTATCTGACGAAGGCAATCTCAATTACACCATTCCACAACCAAAGCCAGCAATACCCTATTATAATCCAGTACAAGATGTAAATGCGTTAAATAATGGATTAACACTGTCATCAACAAATAGTTTAAACCCGATGACCAGTCAAATGATCAGTAACCAATCAAGCGTTAAAAATGAAAGTAATGTTCAAATTGGTGAAATTAGAATTGAAACACAAGCCACTGACGGGCCTGGTGTTGCGAAAGCGATTAATGAAACATTGATAAATGAAGCTGCTAAAGAAATTTCAGAGCACTACTCTAGCGGAGGTAAGAGTTAATTATGATAACTGAAGTTAGAATTTTTGATTTAGAGTCATTTGCAACACTATTTGATAGCGTTAATCCGATGAAAGTTTCGATTACTGATAGTCACCAAGTTATTAAATTTGCGGTTGAAAATGGTGAAAATCGTAGCGACCACATCATTGTTGATCCTATTAGTATAAGTGTCGAATTACTATTAACGGGTGATATTGTGAATCGTTACTCTATTATCAAGCAGCTTTATGACGAACACACACTGGTGGGAATTCAAACTAGAGTCAAAACCTATCAACCGATGTTGTTAGAGAGCCTCAGTCATGATGAAGATCCCCAAAAAGTGAATGCCATCGAATTAAAACTCAAATTTATAGAATGGAAAACAATAGAGCCTGAATATAATAAAAAATCTTCTAAATCGACAAAAAAACCAAAGCAAACCTCAACAGTCAATCGTGGAAATGTCAAAAGTAAAAAATCAACACAAATAGGAAAAAAAGAAAAATAGGAGGTAGATAAAATGCAAACTATTCCATTACAAGCTATTCCTAATCAGCGATTTTCTGTCGAAATAGCTGGTGTTGATTGGATTTTTACGTTGAAGGTCGCTAATCAAACCATGTTTTGTGATATTGAGCGAGATGGTGAAGTACTTATTACAGGTATTCGCTTGGTCGCTAATACACCTATTATTCCTTATCGTTATTTAAACCAAGGGATTAATTTAGTTTTTTTAACAGAAAATGATGCTTTACCGTGGTATGAGGAATTTACAAAAACACAATCATTAGTGTATTGGAGTAATGAAGATGGATCTTCGGCGAATAAGGGTGGGGATTGAGGTCGGCGAAAGGCTTCAATGGTATGAAGGATTGCGTATATCAGCAGGAGGAAAAAAATATGCAAATCCATTACAAAACGAATGTAAAATCGCTATTACAGGGCTTAATGCCGAGACAAGGGATTATTTGCTGACGGAAACCAGCCCTTATAATAAAAATAAGCAAGCTCGGCGGCTTTATTTAGAAGTTGGTCGAATTAACTCTGGTTTATTTTCGCTTTTTATTGGCGATATCGTCAGTGCAGAAATAGACTCTCCTCCGAATGTCACCGTAACGTTATCTGCAAAAACCAGCCATCATTGTTCTGGGAAAATTATTTCTTCTAGTGGTGGCGCAATTCAAAAATTGAGTGAAATCGCGTTAGCCATTGCTAATGACTGTGGTGTGAAATTAGATTTTCAGGCGACCGATAAGAATATTGCTAATTGGTATTATTGTGGCTCCGCATTACATCAAATAGAGCGTTTACAAGAGTCAGGAAATGTTAAAGCTTTTATTGATGATGATACGTTATTCGTAAAAGATGACGATAAAGCATTAAAAAGCCGATTTCGTATTTTGAATATGAATTCAGGCATGATTGGCATTCCTAAAGCCACAGAGAGTGGATTGACGGTGAGTTATCTTATTGATAGTACCTCTGAATTAGGCGGAATGCTTCGCCTTGATAGCAAACTAAATACCTCACTAAATGGCGATTACATTATTGAGCAGCTTGAATTTAAAGTTGCCTCTCATGATGCTGATTTTGCCTATACCGCAACATGTAAACGAGCTTAACTATGAGTAAACCCAATAATGATATTGCTAGTGTTGGTTCACTGGCAGGGGCTTTTTCGTCTGCATTTCGCCATTTAATGATGAATACAGATGATATGTTACCCGCAACTGTCATTAATTATGATGAAAAAACCAACCGAGCCATGATAAAGCCCTTGGTCATGATGTTGACTACGGATGATGAAAAAATCTCTCGAGCCCCTGTTGCTAACATTCCTGTGTTTCGATTTGGTGGCGGTGGATTTTTTATTAGAGCCCCCATTAAACCCGGTGATTTTGGCTGGTTAAAAGCCTGTGATCGCGATATTAGCCTTATTTTTCAACGTGGTGGTTTAGAAGATCAACCCAATACAACACGATTACATTCGTTTAGTGATGCTATGTTTTTTCCTGACACAATCAAAGGATGGGCTATTGGTGGGAAGAACATTGACGCCTTAGTTATTCAGTCAATGGATGGTTCGGTCTGTTTCTCTCTCCATAACGATAAAGTTGTATTAGAAACCCCAAAATATGAGATCAACGCACCTGAAACGATATTTACTGGCAATGTTACTGTTAATGGTAATTACGCTGTAAATGGTAATAGTGATTCACAAGGTGGGCTGATGCGCCATAACGGAAAAGATATCGGCTCAACACATACCCATAGTGGGGTGCAAGTAGGGAAAGACAATACAGGGAGTCCAATATGAGGACATTTTCAATAAACCAGCAGAATGATTTTGCGATAGGTGTTGATGGTAACCTTCAAATTTGTGACAACGATGATGCAGTAAAAAATCTCTGTCAGCATTTTATTAAGGCTGTCCGTGGTGAAATGCTACATAAAAAAGATAAAGGTATTCCTTATTGGTCAGCAACATTTAGCCGACAAGCTGATCTTCCTTTATTTGAAATGGCGTTTCGACAACGTATTGCTGAAATAGAGGACGTTGTCTCTATCACTTATTTCCATGCTTTTCTAGAAGAGGGAATATTGAAATATCAGGCAGATATACGCACGATATATGGAGGATTTACATTGAATGGCTGACTATCGTTATATCAATAATAAAGGTGTGATTGTTCCTGATACATCAACATTACGAAATCGTGTAGAAGACGAATTTCGTGCTGTATTTGGTCAATCCATTAATTTATCGCCAGAAACTCCACAAGGAGTATTGGCGACTATGGAAATTGAAAATCGGGATGCGATTGTTCGTAATAATGCTGAACTGGCAAATCAAATAAATCCAGATATTGCTGGCGGTATTTTTCTCGATGCAATATGGGCTTTAATGGGCGGCGAGCGTATTAATGCCACACATTCCTATTTAAGTGATGTCGAGTTTACGGGTATTCCCGGTACTATTATTCCTAAAGGTTCTCAGGCACTCACAATAATGGGGGCTGTTTTTGAAACGTTATCGCCATTAATTATCGCTAATAATGGGAAAATTAATGGCGATATGCGAGCCAAAGAATATGGCTCTATTACTTGTGGTATTGGGCAATTAAATAAAGTGGCAAGTTCTGTATTAGGATGGGAAAAAGTGAATAACTTAACCCATGCAGTTGTTGGTCGTCATGCTGAGTCAGATATAAAGGCAAGGCGTCGGCGTAAACAAACACTCGCTAAAAATACAGTTAGCGTTGCAGAAGCAATTACTTCTTCGTTATATGAATTAGAGGGCGTTAATTCTCTTTCTTTTCGTGAAAATTTTAATGATAAAGCGTTAATTGTTGATGGTATTTCATTATTACCGCATAGCATTTACGTGTGTATAGAAGGTGGGGATAGCCATGAAATTGCTAAATCATTATTAAGAACAAAAACAATAGGTGCTGCATTTAATGGTGATATTGAAATAAAGGTAATAGAGCCAGCAAGTGGTCAAGAATATCCTATTAAATTTTCACGACCGAAAGAAATATTGGTGTTTTGCCGTGTTTCTGTAAAAAAATCCAATATTGATGCACAAACCATTATTCCTAATGCGTTAGAGAAATGGGTACAGGGTGAAATAGATGGAGACAATGGGTTGGTGGTCGGGCGAGAAGTCTCCCCTTTTGAAATTTCAGCGGCGGTTAATGCGGTGGAGCCTCATTTATTTGTCACTAAAGTGGAGCTTTCAACAGATGGAAAGAATTGGAATGTTGCATTAATTCCTATTGGTCTTAATCAAATTGCCCGATTACCAAAAGGGGCAGTACAAGTGGTGATCGTATGAATATTCAAGAATTTGATTTTCATTCTGATCTACTTAAAGCGATCCTCTGGCAATATGAAAATGCAGATAAGCTAAAAGCATTAGCACATTTAAAAGCAGCTTACTTTAATCAATCTACGGTTTCATTTTGGCAAAACTGGTATCGAGATGTATTTAATATTGATACAGCTAACGACTTTGGTTTATCCGTATGGTCACGTATTTTAGATGTGCCTTTAGGGATTGATATTCCTCCTAGTGATAAAAATAAAATAGGTTTTGGCTTTGGTAAAAAGAAAACCAATTTTAAGGCAAACTTTAGACGAAATGCGGATTACACTCTATCGCTGACTTTAGATCAAAAAAGAATGCTGGTGAGAATGCGTTATTTTAATCTCACTCAAAGTCCTACCGTGACCAATATTAATGAGTTTCTTAAACGTTTTTTCTGGCGTGAAGATAGCAAAGTCTTTGTGCTCGATCCTTTTGATATGACGTATATGTATTATGTTTTTAATTTTAATCCAGATGAACGTTTACGTCTTTTATTAGAAAACTTCGACTTAATGCCGCGTCCTTCTGGCGTGGGCGTCAAATATCGTATCGTAACCAAGAAGGCCTTTGGTTATGGTCAATATCGTAAAAACTTTCTGAAGAGTAATTTCGGAGAATAATTCCTATGACTAAAATATTTAAAACCCCCTTTGCAACACAAGGGGATAAAACAGTTGTGCCTGTTGAAATTCAATCTGATGGTTCTGTGTCTTATACACAAGGTTATGGTTACGATTATGAACGTGACCAAGTTACTGATCCAGCAGCAAAAGATATTGAACGTGAAAAAATGAATAGTTTATTTCACGATATCACCGAGTCTATTGGTGAAATGCAATTGCAGGGTTTTGCTAAGTGGTCGGAAACAGGCAAACCTTATCCTATTCGTAGTGTGGTTTATCATAAAAATAAAGCTTGGCAGTCTAAAATTGAAAATAATAATGTTGAGCCAATTGCTGGTAATGCATGGATTGAATTAAAAGCGGATATTACAGCGAATGAAGTTGGCGCTTATTCTAAAGACGATGCGGACAAACGCTTTCAACCACTAGGTAAATATCAAGTTGAAGGTCATAGTTATTCAAAAGCCGAAACTGATACGAAATATCAACCGAAAGGGAATTATGCCCCTGCGGGAAATTATGCCACTAAGGGCGAAAGCTATACCAAAGTAGAATCTGATGGTAAATATCAGCCAAAAGGAAGTTATCAACCGTCAGGCGATTATGCGACTAAAGGTGAAAGCTATACTAAAGCTGAATCTGATAGTAAATATCAGGGGAAAGGGAATTACCAAGTAGCGGGTTATAGTTACTCAAAATCTGAAGCGGATAATAAATATCAAGCGAAAGGTAATTATGTTGCTGCCACACGTAAAGTTAATGATAAGCCATTGAGTGGTGATGTAACGGTAACATCGCAAGATATTTTTTCTAATCAGGCGATTTCAATTGGCGCTAATCAAAATTTAAATAACTATAAAACAGCGGGTATTTATTTTCAGCCAGCGAATGCAAATGCGACTACAAATTTAAATTACCCAGAAACCATGGCGGGTACATTAATTGTTTTAAAAAATGCGGGTATTACTCAACTTTATTATGTTTATAACACGAGCCGTATTTATTCTCGTAGTCAGTATGATAAAGGTAATTTTACACCATGGGCAAAAGAGTTTAATAGTCAAAATAAACCGACCGCAGCTGATGTGGGCGCATATTCCAAAGGTGAATCAGATGGAAAATATCAGCCGAAGGGAAATTATGTGCCATCAGGTCGAAAAGTTAATGGTAAAACTTTATCTGCAGATATTGTATTAACAGCTAATGATGTTGGTGCTGCAACATCAGCACAAATTAATGAAGTGAAAACATTAACTACAACAGCCCAGAATACTGCTAATAATGCAAATACAAATGCAAATAATAGAGTACCTAATACTCGTAAAGTTAATGGTAAACAATTAAATTCAGATATTACGCTAACAGCTGGGGATGTAGGTGCTTTAACTCAAGCTCAAGCTGATGCTCGTTATTTATCTAAAACCGCTAATATTGAAGGAGGGATTGGTAGTTATATATTAGGTAATACAAACTCTGCTAGTGTTGGTGCCATTATCTCTGGAGGTAATATTAGTAGAGCATCGGTAACTAATTATTATGTATCAACATCTTCTACAGAAGATGCTTTCTACACTATATTACAATCAGGAACAGTAAGTGGCTCATGGAAAGCTTTAGCTACGACATCCGGAGATAGAGGATCTAGACCTAAACCATATGGTGGAACTACTTTATTTGTAAGAGTTGCTTAAAATAAAAGGAATTAGAAATGATTGAATATATTAGAAATATACAACAGCATAACATTATTCCATTAGAGAATGGTGTTGAATGTGAAGTGAAATTAACTAATTTCGATAAGGTAATCCCTTATTTTGCGACCCCTAATGATGGTGAATTTATTGGAAGAGAAATTTATAGACTTTGTATATCAGGGAAATATGGAAAAGTAAATGCTCCTAAACCACTAGATAAAAAAGAAATAATTGCTAATCAAGAAGAAAAAAGAAAACATTTAATTAATGTAGCATCTTTTATAATTGAACCGTTAAAAGATGCAAGAGAGGGGGGGTATATAAAAGAAGAAGATATTGATAAATTAGAAAAATGGAAAAAATATCGTTATCAATTAACAATAATTAATCTCGAAGAAGAAAACATTGAATGGCCTAAAAAACCAGATTAATTAAATTTTTCATAATATTAAATTATAAAAATCAACCTTTATTTTTATAAAAATGGAGATAAAAAATTTCATAAAAAAGCCACCTATTTTATAGGTGGCTTTTCAGCAATAAGATAAAACTACTCTTTTATCTTACTTTTGTCCTTATCATCCACTTCAATTGGAATATAATAATTAACATCTTTTAATAGTGATGCAGGTTTGTTTAAAAGAATTGAAATAGGATAATCATCTTTAAAAATATACTCTTCAATATCTGGAGCACCGTTCTTTCTTGGTATATTGAGTTTTCTAAGTAAAATACCATAGGTGTTATAGATGATATCTTTATAATCTAATTTTAATAATGCTTCAGGAATACTAAATTTTAAATATCTTGTGTTTTCTATCTGAGTTCGATGAGTCAATTGAGCATTATAAATTTCAGGCGTATTACCCATCATAGTTGAATATTTAACGGTTAATTCATCATTTTTCTTAGATAAAATATTATGTACCGCATAGACTTTATCATGTTTATAAAGTGCATATTGAAAGAAAATCTTCCAGTAATCTTCCCGCGCTTTTTCTGTACTAAAATTCCAATCAATCATATTTGCTTTATAGGTATGCTCTATACCGATTAATGGAAGAGAGTCTATTGTGACAATCTCAATATCGAGGTTAAAACCACTAAATTTTCTTAACGGTAGTGTAAAGCCGTGAGCTTGCCAATTCTCTTTTCTACGATAATTATAAGGCGTTATATTAAACAGTTTTTTAAACGCTCTTGAGAATGTCTGCTGAGAATCAAAACGATATTTTAACGCAATATCAAGTAGTGGTGTTCTTTGTAAACGTAATTCGACCGCAGCACAAGAAAGACGCCTTGCTCGAATATAAGAGGCTAATGTCAGACCTGTTTGTTCTTTAAACATACGTTGAAGATGCCATTTCGAATATCCTGATTTCTGTGAGACATTTTCGAGTTTGAGATCTTTTTCTAAATTCTCTTCAATCCAATAGATAATATCTGTAATGACATTTTCGCTAAACATATTTAGGCTCTGATTAATAATTTATTTTCGGTAATATAAAAAGAAAGGCATTTAACCAATTTACATTAGATACTGTAATGAAATTAAGTTTGATTGTAAATTTATAAAAACATTGTAACTTATAAAGTGTATTTAAACGGGTATCTATATTTTTGAAAAACCGATCTAGCTTTAACTAATTGATATATATAGCGTAAGTTGATGTTATTTAAGTTTTAAACCAACCATTAAATATTTTTTCTTTAATAAAATCTAAGCTAAATGTGTTATTTTTATAATTAAATTAATATAAGTAATTATCCGTAGAATAATAAATAGTTATTATTCTAATTTAATAGAATATAACTACATTATCCGTTTTATTTTGGAAAAATTAACTAAAAATAGAGAAGATAAGTGCCATAGGGAAGCTAAGAGGCCAAGTTAAGGCGATTAATAATGCACTTAAAAGGCGCATGGCTAGGCTAGGATCTTTGGTTAAAAAGAAAGTAATAATAAACGATATTACAGCCCCAATAAGGTAGCTTATTCCAATAATAGAGATAGCAGACATAACAGATCATTCAGTAAATAGACTGCAACAATTGTACTCCAAAATTGTTAAAGAAACAGAGGAATAGGGCAAACTTTTCAATAAATGTCATTACTAATGTGCAAATTTTAAACATTCATCTCATTTTTGATCTCCGATTTCTTTGCGGTGTAGTCACACAAGATAATAACAAGGTTAAAGCCTAAAAATCAAAAAGATAAAATTTAATGCATTGATTTAGCTTATTATTTGTAACAACCTTTATTGTTTTGAAAAGAGGGTTATTAAAAAATAGAACAAAATGGTATCGATCTTTTTTAGTGGTTTCACTATAAAAATTAAAATTTTTAAATGCTGATTTTTAAGGCAGGATAGTGATGAAGAGATAAATTCAATGTTTGTAAAGTGCACAGGTTAATTATATTACATCATGATATCGACAGAATGTAATAAATGGGATGAATGCCATTTTATACATACTTGTAGATAAATGAGCTTATGGATGGCGCGACTTAATGGATTTAAGCGTTAGCTAGGAAGCATTTAAAATCCCCTTTTAAGATTGAAAAGGGGATTTATTTTTATGTCTTTTTCGGATAGGGGTTAATAGCCGTCACTATATTAAAATGGTAACTTACCAAAGTCGTAATCCGCCAATGACGTTTATTTTGATGAAAATAAACGCTGTTTTGATTAATAAATAACTAGCGTGGTAGTTTTTATGATCCCTTATCAATCAACTTTGACGTTTTGGTTTGAAGAATGCACACCAGAGCAATGGTTTAAAAAAGATATTCAGTTTGATAAAGAAATTAGCCGCAGATTTGGTGAATTATGTTTAAGTGCGAGTCGTGGCGAGCTGGCATCATGGAGAGAAACAATAGAAGGGCGCTTAGCTGAGATTATTATTCTTGATCAGTTCTCACGTAATATTTGGCGTGATACGCCAAAAGCTTTTGCCCAAGATAATATGGCATTAATCTTAGCGCAAGAAGCTATCCGATTACCTGAATACCTGACTTTAACACCTGTTAAACGTAAGTTTATTATCATGCCATTTATGCATTCAGAATCATCTAAAATTCATCAAGATGCGGTTACCTTGTTTTCTCAGCTTAATGATGAAAACACATATCAATATGAACTGCGACATAAAGAAATTATTGATAAATATGGTCGCTATCCTCATCGTAATGAGATTTTAGGCCGAACGTCTACACCCGAAGAATTAGCCTTTTTACAGCAACCGGGCTCTGCATTCTAAAAAAATGCATACCTAAAAAGGTATGCATTTTCGTTTATTTCTCTTACGGATTACTTTGTAAGAAAATTAAGACTACATTGTAATATGCCATAAGTTATAGAATGCAATACGACCTGATAACTCTGCAATAATGACCGCAGCAGCACAAGTTGCCAGCGTCATTTTTGATGCTTGGGCTTTTACTGCAGTAAATCCTACGATAACCACACCTAATGCCAATACAGCTAATTGGAATCCCCAAAATAGAGATTGGTCAGCGCTGAGTTCTGGGCCTGTAAAGCCAAGGAAACTCACATAACCAGAGCGAGTAGCAAAAGTGATAATGGCACCGATAATAAAGGACAATGCGCCTAAACGTCTTGAACCTGTTGCCATTGCTAATACACCACCGCCAACTAATAGCGTCATCCAAAATTGCAATGTGGTGTAGTCTGTGTTCCAGTTAGCAATTGTAGGAATATGGTAAACTTGTGGAATTGACCAAACAAATGCTAGACCAAAAACTACGGTAAGTAGGTTACAAATTTCACGTAAGCCCTTCCATTTTTTCATCATAGTGAGTGCAACAGTTGCAAAAGCAAAACCTGTAAACACACCACTTAAAAACGCTTCATTACTCATTGGAGAACGACCAACGCCTAAGAGCATATTGAAAAAACGCAGTGGCTGACCAACGTGTAATCCACCAATACCTAAGCCAACTAATGTTAAAATCAGGGCTAAAATATTAGCATTACGCAGTTGGTTTTCATCAATTTGACCTAATTTTTTACTGATATAAGCAATAAGAAACAGGCCTGCTGCTGACGAACCTAAAACAGTAAAAAAGACTAGAGGAAGTTCATGCATGGTTTATACCTCCGCCGCATTTTGAACTGAGCCGGTTTTATCACCAGAAGGTTTCGCTTCTTTGTGGGCTTTGATCACGATATTTGGATTGGTCAAGCTAGGATCAGGCATTGGTGCAATACCACATTCAGTACCATGTTTTGCTCTGATCACTTCAATATCATCAAAATCAAGTGCACGTTGAGGACAAGACTCAACACAAACCGGTTTCATGCCTTGTGCTACACGCTCGTAGCAACCATCACATTTAGACATGAGTTTTTTCTTCTCATCGAATTGTGGTGCACCATAAGGGCAACGCAATTCGCAATAACGGCAACCAACACAAATATCTTGGTTAACAACCACTAAGCCATCTTCTTCACGTTTATGCATAGCGCCAGTTGGGCAACCTGCAACGCAAGTAGGGTTTGAACAATGGTTACAAGAAATTGATAAATAATAACTATAGATATTTTGTGTCCAGATCCCGTCTTGTTTTGCCCAGCTACCACCACCGTATTCATAAACACGGCGGAATTTAGGGCCTAAATCTAAATCTTTTTCATCCTTGCAACTGACTTGACACGTTTTACAGCCAGTGCATTTAGTGGAGTCAAAATAAAAACCATATTGCTTCATGAGTTAACTCCTTATGCACGTTTCACTTCAACAAGGTTTGTATGTTGTGGATTTCCTTTAGCAAACGGCGATGGGTGCCAGCTTGTTAATGTATTAATACATCCACCTGTATCTACACCTGTTGTATCAAGTGAACGCCATGCACCTTGCGGTACTGCAATCACACCAGGTAATACACGATCTGTCACTTTGACGAGAATATTTAAACGGCCACGAGCATTATAAATCTCAGCAATATCGCCAGATTTTAATCCACGTTCAGCTGCATCAATTGGGTTTAACCAGAATTGATGAGGAATAGCTTCACGTAACATAGCAACGTTATAGTAGCTTGAGTGAACGTGCCCTTTATCGTGGAAACCCGTCATTTGCAGAGGGAATTTCTCTTTAAGCTTAACGTTTTCAACGCCTTCTTCATTTTTACAATATTCTGGAATTGCAGGAATACGATCGCCTTCTGGTAAAATCCAGCCATCGGTATCTTGCATAAGCTTTTCAGAATAAATTTCAATCTTACCTGACGCTGTTTTTAATGGATTCGCGATAGGATCTTGACGGAATGCTTCAAGTGCAACGTATTGATTACGGTTAGGTAATTTACGATCGATAATTCCTACATCATTAGTTTCTGCAAATGTAGGCAGTGCTGGGTTTTTCTCACGCATTTGGTTATAGCAATATTCAATCCACTCTTCGTAAGTACGTCCTTCGGTGAATTGCTCTTTGGTGCCCATCTTTTCTGCAATATCAGTTAAGACATCATAGCAAGGGCGGTTTTCCCAAAGTGGTTTAATCGCATTTTGTAAACGGACGACATAGTGGTAAGCACCACTTGCGTAAGAGTTATTGATAAGATCGTTTGTCTCAACGGTTGTCACATCTGGCAGTAAGATATCAGCGTATTTTGCAGATGGTGTCATGTGGTTATCCCACACTAAAATAAACTCACATTTTGATTCATCTTGCAGTAAATCATGTGTTTTATTCAAGTCAGCGTGTTGGTTACCAATCACGTTACTGGAATAACACCACATAAATTTAATACCCGTATCGAGCTTATCTTTATTTCTGACACCCGCATTTTTGCTGGTAAGTTGCTCACCGCGAGCAATTGCTTCAGACCACATAATGTTGGGATCAAGGTCTTAACTGGGTTAGGTAGAGCAAAACTTGCAACTGGATAAGCAACGTTACCACCCCAACAACCTGTATTTGTACCAGGGCGACCAATATGACCTGACATTAATGGTAGCATCATAATCGCACGACAGGCTTGTTCACCATTTGAAGTACGCTGAATACCCCAACCTTGAGAGATCCACGCAGCTCTTGCACCGCCAATTTCACGCGCTAATTGGATAATACGTGCAACAGAAATACCAGTTAATTTGCTTGCCCACTCTGGTGTTTTTGCAATGCCATCAGGGCCATTACCTAAAATGTAATCTTTATAAGAGCCATTTTCAGGTGCTGATGCAGGTAGTGTTTGTTTATCCCAACCGACACAGTATTCGCGTAAGAAATCTTCATCGGTGAGGCCTTCTTGGATCATCACATAGCCTAATGCAGCGACTAACGCAGCATCAGTACCCGGATAAATAGGGATCCATTCTGCACCTAATGTTGTCACACTGTCGGTACGGCGAGGGTCAATAATGATAACTTTACTTTTGCTCTTATCTAACGCATTTAACGTTTCATAGAACTGACCACCACCAGACATACGTGTTTCAGCAAGGTTATGACCAAACATCACAACTAAATCTGAATTCTCAATTTCTGTTAACAGTGATTCCAGCATGTCACCATAAACATAAGGCACAATACCGGTTAATTGAGAGTATGAATAAGTACCATAGTCACTTAAAAAACCACCAACAGTACTTAATAAGCGTTTACATGCCGTTCTACCGTGTAAGTTTGCACCTGTAGAGCCTGTACCATATTGGTAATAAATAGACTCATTACCGTATTTTTCGATGGTATATTTTAATTTTTCCGCGATGATTGAAGTGGCTTCATCCCAAGAAATACGCTCAAATTTACCTTCACCACGCTTACCAACACGCTTCATTGGGTATTTTAAACGATCGGGATTATATGTTTTCCAACGCACAGAACGACCACGCAGACACGGACGAATTTGGTGAAGACCAAATGTTGAATCGTCATACATAGTTTCATTAGAAATACGACGAATAACGCCATCTTTCACATGAACTTTTAATGGACAACGGCTACCACAGTTCACTAAGCATGCACTGTATTTGATAGTTTCAGATGTCTCATCAGGACGAATACCCTGGGGAGTTTGAGCATTAGCAGCGAATGGTAATGAAACCGTTCCTGCAACAGCAGCAGCACCAGAAATAACGGCTGCAGACTGAATGAATCCACGCCGACTCATTTCAGTAATAGAAGTATTATTTTTAATTTTTGACATTGACATTACCCTAACATTTTTCACAACAAGTAAAGTTGTATATATATGTTAAGTTATAACCCTTCTACCTATAATGATTTATATCAATATAAAAAATGTTAACAAGGTTATATAAAAAAATAATTATTAAACAAATGGTTACATTTTTTGATAAATACCACTTTAGTGGTAAATGAAATATCAAATAAATAGGATTAAACAATCAATCGGTGTATAAAAAACAATATAACGATTATTATTAATATATAGAAAAACAAGATTGTTAACATGATAACAAAATAAGAGATTAAAAATATTTGTTAATAAGAAAAGTAAAAAAGAAGAATAATTCTCCTTTTTTACTTTATACAAAAATGATTTATTGCGGATTATTTTCGACAGGTAATCTGAGTGCTCTTACATCATTTCCGGTTGGAGATTGGTGAACTCTTAAGCCAAATTGAGGCAAAATAGCAAAGATATGATCAAATATATCTGATTGAATCGCCTCGTATTGAACCCAAACGGTGGTGTTCGTAAAAGCGTAAATTTCAATGGGAAGCCCATCCGAGGTTGGGGCTAATTGTCTTACCATAATTGTCATTTGCTTATGAACATTAGGATGGTTTTTTAAATAAGCTTCAACATACGCACGGAAGGTTCCAATATTGGTCATGCCACGTTGATTTAATGGTGTTTGATATTCATTGCCCAAGGTTGCATTGAATTGATTAATTTCACTTTCCTTATTTTTTATATAAGGAGTCAACAAGTGGGCCTTTTCTAGATCATCAAGTTGCTTTTTATCTAAAAAATGGATGCTGTTAATATCAAGAGCAAGACTTCGTTTAATACGACGTCCTCCTGATTTTGTCATTGCTTGCCAGTTTTTAAAGGAGTCTGAAATTAGAGAATAAGTTGGAATAGTTGTAACTGTATTATCCCAATTACGCACTTTAACCGTTGTTAAACTAATATCAATAACGGCGCCATCAGCACCATATTTAGGCATTTCTAACCAGTCACCAAGGCTTATCATGTTGTTTGCAGATAATTGAATACCAGCGACTAATCCCATAATAGGATCTTTAAACACCAACATTAATACAGCCGTCATGGCGCCTAAACCACTGAGTAAAATAAGAGGTGATTTGCCAATAAGTAGGGAAATAATCATTATCCCAATCAGCACAGAGGCGGCGAGTTTTAAGCTTTGAAAAATACCTTTTAATGGTAATCGGCCAAATGAGGATGAATTTCTCATGATCTGCATACAGAGATCCATAATAGAGAAAAGCATCAACAAGCCAAAAATTAAGCACCACGCTTGGGCGCTGGTGGTGAGGATCTCTTGTGTTTTACCTGATCCCATCCACACCAGCGCTTGGATATTAACAACAACGCCTTGGATTAAAAACGCAAAACGACTAAATAGTTTATTTATTTCTAGAGAAAGTTGCCATTTCTGATCGTACTGACTTATGGCTTTGGAAATTTTAGGTAAGACCAACTTGTGCAAAATAAAATGAAGAATGATTGCGACAAGAAAAATAATGGCTAAAACGAGTAGTAGAGAAGCGAGTTGGGCATACTCCTCATTGAATTGACGTATCCATGTAAGCAGTTGCTGCTGCATAAAATATCCTCATAGTTAATGTGGGTCGTATATTAAGAGTATAGAAACGAGAGCTTAGTTCAAGAAGGTGAATTTTTTGTTACGACAAATGTGAGGGTAAACGAGATGATAATTAAGCGTAGCAGAGTGAATAAAAGCCAGAAATAGTCTTTTGTGCGATGAGGGTGCTATTTCTGGCTTTATGCTGTATTTTATTTTTAAATCAAATAATTACAGTAAACGAGTTGATGATAATTTTACAACAACTTGGTGCAGGTTAGTAATAAAAGAAGTCATTGATTTCATATTAAGTGTCCTATTAATAAAATGTGATTCATGTCACAAATATTTTCTAAGATTGATTTTAATCACATTTCCATAACAGTCAATAGCTTTATACAAAAATATTTTAAAATTTAAATTATTTTTTATTTTAAAGATGTTTTTTATCGATCAAGTAGAGGGTTTTCTATTGAAAACTTTCTTTATCTTATTGTTTATTTTCTCTTTTTTACTTTCATCTAACAACAATGCTTAGTTGACTTTTTTCTATTGTGATTTTCACTCAAATTTTTTGCTTTAAGCTAAAAATGGAATCGGAAAAAGAAAGGAAATCACTCAATGAATATCGAAACAAAAGAAGAACGTTTACAAAAAATTTTACAAGGTGAGAAAAGTGCAATAGCACTAACACCACCTGTTTATGGTGCCCATGCTCAAGCCGTTATTGATGCTGATGTGGATATTAAATTCAATCAGATAAAATCATCTCCTGATGAGCCTGATAACGAAGTAAAACTGAATCGAGTTATCAAATATGAAGTTAGTGTAACGGGGATTAATCTACGTTTGGCTGAATGGCGCACAAGTCCGAAAGGTATTTTAATTTTACCAAACAACAAAGATGTCTACATAACAATAGTGGATAACAGCAAAACAGAAATCTCTTTAACGGGTAATCGCAGTGGTGTGGCGTCATTACAATTGATCTTAAAAGATGAGGATAATGAGAATATTGTTTATTACGCCACACCAATACAAATTCGTGTTACCCCACCTAAAACCAATCCTAACACTGACTGTTCATCGAGTAATTGTGAACAATTTGATGACTTGTTGACAATACGTTCAGAATCTATGCAATGGCCAAGTCAGTGGGAGAGTGTTTCTAAAAGTTTTGTGGTGCATTTTCAAGATAAAGAAGGTGAAGATGTTCAAAATAAAGAGGTTAAATTAACTTACAATGTAGAGAATAGTACATTGGCTGTTGAGCCAGAAATCTATAATTCTGATGGCGAGAAAATTAATATTGGCAAAACGAATAAATACGGTATTGCGAATTTTAAAGTCAAATTTAAAAAGAGTGAACCGAAACAAGTCGCTATATTTCATGCCGAAACTGAAAATAGTGAAGATCTAGATAAGCCAATTAAATCCAGAGATTATTATGTTGAAATGACAACGGAGAAATTACCTTCTCCTAAAGTGCCTGCAACATTAAATGGTATTCTCAGCTATCATAGTGAGAACTATTGCGTTAACGCTAATCTTATTTTAGGTCGTGATATTAGTGAAAGCACCCAAGTTGGGTTTTATTTTAATGATCAACTTAAGATGTTGCCATGTACTGATAAATCAGCCGTTTCTGTGAGATTAGAGAACCAGTCATTAACAAATGGCATTCATTACATTTCTTTCTTCACTGTTGATATCTTCGATAATATCTGTTTTTCTCGACGTGAGCGTATTATTGTTGATAACTCTTTAACTGGGGAATGCAGTAAGCAAATTAAAAATATTGCGCCCAAGCCTTGTATTAGTGTCACTATTCCTCAGATTTGCGATCGCTACTTTAATTCTGTCAATATTAGACTTGTTCCTTCTTTATGTTTACAAATTAAAAATCGTGTAGCGAAAATGAATATCCAAAAAATGGTTATCATTTTTAATGGTTATTCTAAGGTAAATAGTAGTGAAAGAACGTTGGTATATCGCTCAACATTAGAAATCTACGCTGATGATCCTCGTTTAGGTAATTTCTTACACGATACAACACCTAATAACGATCCTATTAATATGGTTGAGATCGTTGAGCCTGCGTTAGAGAGTATTTTGGCTGATGCATTGCCTAATATTGAAGTAGGGCAACTTGGTATCCAAGTGATGGTATTTGAAAAAACAGGAAATTGTTACCTTTGCGGAGAAAATATGTATACGGTATCTCTGCGCTTACCTTGTGCTTAATACAAATCTATTTTGCTTTATACTTAAGAGCCACCTTGCGTGGCTCTTTGTCTATGTTTCATCAATAAGATTATTATCACTAAATAGTCAATTAGTGAGTCATTCGTTTTATCGCATTTATTATCGATAAAATGGTGATAGAACTTAAAATAAGTTGTATACCAATTAACGCCATGACGAGTGCGACTGAGGTTTCAGGGCCAAAAGCAATTAAGAAATAGGCAATTACTAAATCTAAAAATCCAACCAAGATATTAAACCAGCCATAAAAATTATCTTTGATTTGTTTAAAGCCTATATTTAGACGCAGTATACCCGCAAAAATAAATAGGAAGCCGATAAAAAAGGCGAGACTAAGCATACCTTTTAGTGGATCAGTGACAAAAATATAGCCAAGCAGAAGATAAATAAAACCCGTTAATAACGTAATCAACATTGACCAACCAGAAGAAACTTGAGCATTAAAACCACCAATAATGCTGGATATCGCACAGGCAAAAAATACAACACCGAGTAATACACTGATAACAATGCCAGAAGAAAGAGGGTTAATTATACAGATAAAACCTGCAATAAAGCCCAATGTGGCAATAACAGTCATTAAAGTACATTGTTTTTTAACCAGTTTCTCTGTTAGCTGAGATAAATTATTTTTATTAATATCTAACATAGCCACCTCTTATCCTTATATTTGATACATAAGTTAAATTATAGCAATTTTTGCTTATATAACATGACTTAGTTACATAAAACTATAATTAAAAAGAGGTAAGGATGAGGGGAGCATCTTTAAAATAGAAAATTGAAGGAGTAAGGTAGTGAATTGAGATAGATTGTTAATAAAATTTATAACGGAGGTAAAATGTCTGATATCGTGTATTTAGACAGTCACTTTGTACCTAAAGAGCAGGCTAAAATATCTGTTTTTGACCGTGGTTTTTTATTTGCAGATGCCGTTTATGAAGTTACTGCTGTTATTGATGGTCAGCTCATTGACTTTAATGGGCATTTTCAACGCTTACAGCGTTCATGCAAAGAATTAGGTTTATCGCTTCCTATTACCAAAGAGTTGCTAATTGATGTTCATCATCAACTTATCGAAAAGAATAATCTTCATGAAGGGCTTATTTATTTACAAATAACACGAGGTACTGATTCCTCTCGTTTTTTTGATTTTCCATCTTCATCTGTTCCTTCCACAATAGTTGCTTTTGTACAACATTCAACAGTTGTTAATCATCCTAATGCAAAAAAAGGGATTTCAGTAATCAGTGTTGAAGATATTCGTTGGCAACGTTGCGATATTAAAACAGTGGCATTATTAGCGGCGTGTTTAGCAAAAAACTATGCACATCAACAAGGTGCTGACGATGCTATTTTAATTAAAGATGGCTATATAACAGAAGGCAGTTCAAGTAACTTTTTTATTGTTAATCGTGATAATGAAATTATTACACGGCCGCTAAGTCAGGATATTTTACCTGGTATCACACGCCAAGCGATTATTCAATTGGCGCAAGAAGAAGGGCTTAAAATAACAGAACGTCGATTTACACTTGATGAAGCGAAAAAAGCAAAAGAAGCTTTTATTAGCTCTGCGACTACATTAATTTGGCCAGTTATTTCAATCGACAATGAAGATATAAATCAGGGAGCCGTTGGGCATTTATCTCAACGATTACGAGAGATTTACCTTGATAAAGCACTTAAAAAATAATTGTCTAGACAGACATTCTCTATCGAATTTATCGCACTGCTTTCAGATTTTTATTGCTATATAGCAGTGCGGTAAATTTACAATTTACTATGTTAATTCGTTTTACTATGTTAATTATGATGCTCAATAATCATGACGGCAGTTGTATCTGGCTCTAAAGCTCGTAATACATGAGTGACGTCACCGGGATAGCAAATATAATCACCGGGTTGTAATTCTTGTTGATTATCTAAAGTACCTACCATTGCGCTTCCACTGATAATAATAATATGTTCAGTCACATTTTTACTGTGAGGATCAGAGACTCTATCTTTCCCAGGTTGTGCAATCACGGTGTATATATCGCGCTTTGCGCCTACAGGGCAGGATGAAAGTAAAAAAGCATGATAGTACGCTTTTTCTGCACTAATTTTAAAGCCATCACCTTTACGGATCACCTTAACTTCAGGTTGTGGTGCTGAAATAAGTTGAGAAAAAGGAATATTTAACGCAACACAAATTGCCCAAAGTGTTTCAATACTTGGATTTCCTTGTCCCGCTTCTAATTGAGATAATGTTGATTTTGCAACACCAGCTCGTCTTGCTATTTCAGCAAGTGAAAGACCCGCTTTTTTTCTTTCTCTAGCTAGTGCTTGAGAAATAATTTCAATAGGCGCACAAGGTGATGACATCATAGCTTCCTTCAAAAATCATCTTGCAAAAAAATAAATCGTTCAACATAATGAACGAATGGTTCGATAAAAAATACTATATTCTATGCAAATTAACAGTCGTCTTGATAATAACGTACTTAGAGATATTGTGCTTGTTTCATTAGCTGACGGTATTGTCGGTATCTCTTATGGTGCTTTAGCTCACACACAGGGTTTTGATTTTTGGGTGCCGTTGGTGTTATCCATTTTTGTTTTGGCGGGCGCTTCTGAATTTCTTTTTATTGGCGTTGTGGCAATGGGAGGAAGTGCAATATATGCGGCTCTTGCGGGATTAATGGTGAATGCACGACATATTCCTTTTAGCATGGCAGTAAAGGATTTACCAGGAAAAGGGCTTAAATCATTATTAGGTTTTCATATATTAAATGATGAGAGTGTTGTATTTGGTTTATCTCAACGTACCGCTGAACAAAATAAATTAGCATTTTGGGCTTGTGGGTTAGGAATTTTACTTGTTTGGCCTTTGGGAACCATGCTTGGTGTTTACTTGGGGTCATTTATCGTAGATATAAAGATGCTAGGGCTGGATGCGATGTTTCCAGCTATTATTCTCGCATTAAGTTTGCCAGCATTAAAAAATAAACTAACACGTCATGCTGCAATCATAGGGAGCATTATTGCACTCGTAACCACATTATTCCTTCCTGCTGGAATACCTGTTTTATTATCGCTATTAGGCGTACTGTTTGTGATAAGGAAAATATAATGTCCACAGCTTCTATTATTACAGGAATTATTATTCTTGCTGTTGGTACATACGCCATGCGTCTTTCCGGAATATTGCTCAATAATAAAGCAGGTATATCAGAGAGGGTTAAAGAGCTCCTCTCATTATCTGCGATTGTTATTCTGTTTTCGGTGGCGATGACATCGACATTTTTTGATGGTGACCAACTTGCTGATATTTCAAAAATTATTGGTGTTGGTGTCGCGGGAGTACTTACTTGGCAGAAAAAGCCCTTTATTATGATTGTGCTTAGTGCAGCAATAGTGACAGCAAGCCTACGTTGGTTAATTAATCTTTGGGGATAACACTCATTAGAGCCTCATCGCGATAAAATAAAAAGGAGGTATAATTACCTCCTTTATTCTGGAACATCGGTTATCTATCTATTTATTAATCGTTTTCTGATGATTTAGCTTCTAAAGGTAGAACAATAATAAAGCCAATTCCTTTATTATTCAGTCCTTCAGTAACAATGAGTGATGCTTGAATTTTATTAGCGAGATTTTGTGCAATAGATAGACCTAATCCGCTACCTGTTTCGTTAGAGCCAGGAACGCGATAAAAACGTGAAAATAGAGCATTAATATGTTCTTTTGCGACACCAGGGCCATTGTCACGCACGATAACATGTATCCCTTCGGCGTATCGATTCTCAATAGTTACCTCAACTTGGCTACCTTCAGGGCAATATTTTATGGCATTATCAAGCAGATTATTAAATATAGAGAGTAAAGCCTGTTTATCTGTTTTAAGTGTTAAACTTTGGCCTTCATTAAGTGATAACTCAATATTTTTAGTAATCGCATAAGGAACGCGCTGTGCTATTGCATTTCCAATGACGTTATAGATATCAATAGATTCTATTTTTAATGGGAAATCGTCACATTCTAATCGCGCCAGATCAATTAATTGATGAGAAAGTGCTGCTGCTCTATCAAGAGATTGTTTCATATCATCAATAATTTCTTCACGCTCTTGCTGATCATCGACTAAAGAAAGCAGGTGTAATTGAGCAATAACCGCAGCTATTGGTGTTCTTAATTCATGGGCGGCATCGGCCATAAATTGTTTTTCACGAATATTAGCAGCGTCAATTCTTGCCATTAATTGGTTTAGCTCTTTAAAGATAGGGCGAATTTCTTTAAATTGCTGACTGACATTAATAGGCGTTAAATTACGTGGTTTACGATTAGAAATAAGTTCTGCTGCTTGTCTTAAAGGGCGTAAACTAAAATAAGCAGTAATTAAGATTGCAAAAATAACAGTTGCGAGAATAAATAGAAAAGGAACAAAGGTGCCTTCAACAGGGTTACCAATAACATGGCCTCTGTCTTCAACCGATTCACCGATAAACACTTTTATTTTATGTTTTTCTCCCCAGCTAAAAGAGAGTATCCACTTTTCACCTGCGACAGACACTTTTTCTGATGCTAATGAAAGTACTCTTGTAGGGATAGGCAACTCAGGACGATTAGTATAAATCAGAGTATTATTTTCATCTAAGGCAATAAACCACGGTAAATATTGTAGTTCATCATCTTCACCATTAAGCATGGCGTCGATATACATGCCTTGTAAATTATGAGCGACTTCTTTGAGAACTTCAGGCTGGTCAGCAACAATCTCTAAGGTATTAGCAAAACCCTCAGCAATAATTTCTTGCTGTTTGTTATACACTTTTTCGAACTCAGCAAGATAATCAAATTGTATCCAAGCTAACCAAACGCCCCAAAGCATAACGATGGAGATAATCTGAAGGACAATGGTGTAAATAAAGAAGGAGCGGATCTTCATTTAATTAGTTTCTTTTTTTAATAAATAACCTACGCCACGAACCGTGATAATACGTTCTTTGCCTATTTTTCTCCGTAAATTATGCATATGTACTTCAAGGGAATTGCTCTCAATTTTATCGTCTAAACCAAATAAACGCTGTTCCAACTCTGATTTACGCACCACATTGTCAGTATTACGCATTAATTCATATAATAGTTGGTATTCTTTACCTGATAATAAAAGCAATTCGTTATTTAAAGTGACTTGATGGTTTGCTGGATTAAGCTGTAAATCGCCAATAGACCATATTTGTGAAGAAAAACCGGCCATTCTACGACTAACCGCTTTTACGCGAGAAATAAGTTCAGGCATAGCAAAAGGCTTTGGTAAAAAATCATCTGCGCCTGAATCTAATGTTTGTACTAAATTATCAATTTGAGTGCGGGCAGTTAAAATAATAATCGGAATTTTCTCGCCACTTTTTCTAAGTGCAATCAGCTCATCTTGCCCATCACCATCAGGTAGACCTAAATCTAATAGCATTAAATCAAAAGGGCGTTGACTTAATTGAACACGAGCATCCGCAAGCAATCTGACCCAACATGGTTGAAAACCAGCAATTTCAAGCCCGCGACAAAGCGCTTTACCGAGTTGTAAATCGTCTTCAACTAATAAAATATTCATAATAATACCTACCTAAAATCGTCTTAAGAAAGTATAAGAGCCAAATAAAAATTGAGCAATATAATAAAATGTAAAGCAAGGTTTGATTAATGAACTCTTAATGTAAGATAAATTTTTATTTAATACGGTTTACTAAAAATAAATGACTAGAATTTTCAGGAATGGATTGAGATAAGTATGCTATTTATTTCATATTTATCACGTTAAGGCATTTAATGTTAAATTTAAAGATCTATTTTAGATAGAATTAGCATAATTAATCTAATGTGAATAATAAATACTTCACTCTATTATGCTAAGGTAACTTAAATACTTTATTTAAGATACTTTAGGTTTAAAAGAGAAGATTATTAAAAATTAACATTGACTAAATAAGTTTTTATATTTAAAACAATATAAATATAAAATATCAATTTTATTGAATAATATAACTATTAAATTTATGTCTTATTCTTTTATTGAAATTGGATAACTGTTTTAATATATCCCTGTTGTGCAACATTTTTATTAGATTTAAATTATTTACTCTATTCATCTATACTCTTGCAGTAAAAATTAACTACTTGAAAGGAATTGATTTTTTAATAAAAGGAATTTACATGAAATTAGATGGTGTTATTTAGTATAAATTAAATCATTCTGTGTCAGAAATGCTCCCAACCCTCTGGGAGCATTTCACATGATGTTATCACTGACAAAGTGAGTTATCCCACAACATTAAGTTAAATGGTAAATTTAATGGCGCCACTAATTCATTCACCGTGGTTTGAAGCTCTGCTTTTGCTTGAATCAGCCTTTGTTTATCTATATCAGGAATAAAGTTATCTTTTGCTGGTAAATCATCTAATGTGTACTCTTCCACCAAAACGCCATTAGCCCAACGTTGAAATAGCCAATAACTTTCTGGCATCAATGTATATTTTGTACCATCAATAATTGTTGTTTTATCTTCCTGATAACGAAAGGAAATAAGCTGATTTGCAACATTATCCCACATCCAACCTTTGTATGTTCCATCCTCTAATCGATTTATCGACCAATGCATATCATCAGGTTGATAAAAATACAGCTCAGTTAATGCAACATAAGGTGTGGTTTTTGTTGATAATGAGGCTTGAATAAGACCATCAGTAAAATAAGAAATATTAAGCGTTTTATTATCAATGTTCAGTTCAATACTGCAAGTATCCCAATGTGTTATTGTTAAACCTTCTTTAGTTGGTTTTTCTGGAATGGAAATCACGGCATCTGTTGCATCATTTTCTGTTGGTGGGTAGTAATGACCTGTAATATATTCACCGTTATTGCCATAGAAGTACCATGTCGCTAAAGGTGAGTTTTGGAAATATTTATTAATGATCAAAAAAGAGAGCAGTGCAATCGTCAAAAAAAGAAATATAAATCGTATTTTTTTAGCCATTTTAATTAATTGCCTATTTTCCGTTTGCTGGTCAGAATTCTATAAATTCATAGAAATAAAAGCGAGACATTTAATTAATAAACGTAATATACTTTCCCGTAATTAAGATAATAAGTGCACTTTAATGACCTTAAGATAAATACTTAGATAAGGATATTTTTCATGATTAAAAATAAAGTACTTGCCGCACATTATTTTTTAAAGGGAATGGAAAATGATAATTATTATCCAACACACCTTGTAAAGAAAGGGCAAGATTTACTAAAAGCACTTTGTGTAAAAATAGAAGCGACTTCACCTAAAAATTTGGCAGAACTTTATATTCTAACGCAAGAAACAACAGATCAATTTAATGAGTTAGCGGAAGAGTTTTATGAAGAAAATAGCGAAATTGAAACAGTAGCAAGAGAGTGTATTGCTGAGGATTTTTGCGTTATCGCTGATGAATATGGTTTTGAGAATGCTGATATAGAAGAGTTAATTGCAACACGAGATTGGTAGGGAAAAGATGAGAAAACCGTATCGTGTTTTCTCATCTTTCACTAATCTTAATTTTATCAATTATCACCTAAATGATAATGAGAATAATTTAGTTGACAAAGAAATATTTATTAATAAACTAGCTCTCAGTTTGGTCAAAAAGACTCGTAAGCGTTTACGTTAATCAACGCATATAACTTTTTTAGCCTGTTGTATCGGCAGTTATGTGCTGTTGTACAATCGTATTATTGGAGTCTTTATCTATGTCTTTTCATGACAAAAATTACTTTTTAGGTATTCCTAAACTTCCTACTCGAGCAATGATTTTTCTTGTTCCCTTTTTCCTTTCTTTTATCATGTCAGGTATTGTTGCTTTTATTAGTACCGTCAAATCGTTAGGAATGGGAACATACGTTATCTCCCCGTGGTTAACTTCTTGGGGGATCTCTTGGATGATTGCTTTTCCTACTGTTTTATTCGTCTTGCCGATCGCAAGACGCTTTTCACTGTTATTGGTGAAACCAGCCAAATCTAATGATTAATTAAAAAAGAGATCAGCAATTGATGCTGATCTTTTTGTTTTTCACAATGTGAAGTAAACCATCGCCTAAATGAATAAGATCCGATAGCCTTAAACTTGTATATTTAAATGGTATATCGAAAAGCGAAGATATTTTTCTTTGCATAAATTCTTATTGATAGCAGGAGGCTTTAAATGAGTTTGTTGTTCTCCCCTAAAAAACTAGGCCCCCATCAGTTAGATAACCGTATTATCGTTGCACCTATGTGCCAATATTCAGCACAAGAAGGTTACCCGACAGCATGGCACACGATACATTACGGGCAGCTAGCATTATCAGGTGCTTCGCTAGTGATTGTTGAAGCAACAGCGGTTGAGCCTAGAGGTCGTATTAGTTATAAAGATTTAGGTATTTGGTCGGATCAACATGGCAGTGAATTAAAAAAACTTGTTGATAATGTTAAGCAATATTCATCTGCAAAAATTGGTATACAGATTGCACATGCAGGACGTAAAGCATCGACCGATGTACCTTGGAATGGCGGAGCGTCATTAGCGCCAGATTCTCCTAATGGATGGCAGAAAGTTGCACCTTCAGAAATTCCTTTTGGAAAGAATCATCAGCCTCATGCTTTGGCTATTGATGAAATTGAAGAAATAAAACAAGCTTTTGTTGATGCTGCGAGAAGAGCGGAGTCAGCAGGATTTGATGTAATTGAGATCCACGGTGCTCATGGATATTTATTGCATGAATTCTTATCTCCATTATCAAATCACAGAACGGATCAATACGGTGGCGATTTTAATAATCGTAGCCGGTTATTAGTGGATGTCTTTGTCGCCGTGAAAAATGCAGTTTCTGATAATGTTTGTGTTGGTGTCAGAATTTCTGCGACAGATTGGGTTGAAGGCGGTTGGGACTTAGAAAGTGCGATTGCGTTAACACAACATCTTGAAGAATTAGGTTGCCATTATATTCATGTTTCTTCTGGTGGATTATCAGAAAAACAAGAAATTAAACTAGGTCCTAATTATCAAGTACCATTTGCTCAAGCAATTTATAATGAAACGCAACTACCTGTTATTACTGTTGGTCTAATTACTGAGCCAGAACAAGCCGAAGCCATTTTACTTACAGAGCAGGCTGATTTTATCGCTTTAGGCCGAGGTATTCTTTATGATCCTCGTTGGCCTTGGCATGCGGCGGAAAAACTCAAACAAACCATAAAAGTAGCGCCTCAATATTTACGTTGTGCGCCTCATGGTAGCAAAGACTTTTTTAAATAGTGATACCAAGCCACGGGGAATAACAGGGTGTTATTCAGGGGAACCGTGGCTTTTTCTTTAATAACCGTTATGATGATGCGCATAAACAGCAAGCATAATTGAATTGCGTTGTAATAATTGGTCGTAAATAAGATGAAAAAAAATCCCTTATTGCTTCAACCAAGGATTGCTTAAGACGATGTGTTTTGAATGCGAACACATCATCAGAGAATTAAGCATTCTTTGATGACTCATTAATTTATTGCGAGTCATATTATGAAAAATAAACATTGGTCGCGTGTAGAATATCTACACGAAACGGTTAAAAATAAAAATATTATCATCAAAGGACAACACAGCTATTACAGTGATTGTTGGGATGAGGGTTTTGAGACCTCTGTTGTTCGCTATCTTTATGGTGATGAAGCTAGTCTGCAATGGGAGCCATTGTGGGAAATTGATAAATTATATGTTGGCGATTATGTCTGCATTGGTGCGCAAGCCGTCATATTAATGGGAGGAAACCATACACATCGTATGGATTGGTTCTCTCTTTATCCTTTTATGGATAAAATTGAAGAGGCATATATTGGTAAAGGTGATACTCATATTCATGATGGTGCATGGATAGGAATGCGTGCAATGATAATGCCTGGTGTGACGGTTGGAGAAGGTGCTATTGTTGCGGCTAATAGCGTTGTTTCCAAAGATGTTGAACCTTATAGCATTGTTGGAGGAACACCCGCACGACACCTTAAATATCGGTTTGAGCCAAAAGTTATTGAGCAACTTTTATCTTTAAAGATTTACCAATGGTCAGAAAAGAAATTTGATGCTCTGAGGCCTTATTTATGCCAATCATCAATTGATAAATTATTAATTGCAGAAGCGAAATTTATTGAGTAAAACAAAATCCCTAAACGTAACCACGTTTAGGGGTTTTTACTTAGATACTATTTTAATATAAATTAATCATATCACTAAAAGATAAAAAATAATGTTGTTTTTTTATTTGATCTCTATCTCAAATTCCAAAATATTTTAATTTCATTAAAATACTTAT
>NZ_JAEHQE010000008.1:0-129116 GCF_016238545.1 Proteus sp. PR00208
TAATTATATTTATTATTTGCTATGCGGTTTCAATTATTGGAAAAGTCTTTTCAGGTAATATACTGAGAATATTAAGAATAGAAATTATTCCCATAAATCAGCTCGCTAGCGTTTCATCATTGGTTATTTTATTAAATCAGATGATATTACCCATTGTTGGTGGGCTTTTGTTTTTCTCTATGGGGGAGGTCACCGTTATTTACACACTGATGATTATTTCTATAGGAATAACATTGATAAGTGGTGGATTGCTTGTAATACGCTTAAAAAAGAGACGTCGTTATCATAAAAAAAGCCCTTCAATAAAATGAAGAGCTTATTTATTAGTAAATTATTAAGTTATAATTCACTTAGTTATTCTGAGTGGGTCAGAATTATTTTTTAGCGCGTTCGAAAGAAGACAGAATTTCAGCTTTAGCTGCTTCTACGCCTTCCCAACCGTCAACTTTAACCCATTTGCCTGCTTCTAAATCTTTGTAGTGTTCAAAGAAATGTTTGATTTGTGCTTTTAAAAGCTCTGGCAGATCAGTCACATCTTTAATGTGATCGTATTCTTTGCTCAGTTTAGTGTGTGGAACTGCAACCAGTTTCGCATCTTCACCTGATTCGTCAGTCATTTTCAGTACGCCAACAGGGCGGCAACGAATAACTGAACCTGGTTGTAATGGATATGGAGTTGGAACCAGAACGTCTACTGGGTCACCATCTAAAGATAACGTGTTGTTGATGTAACCGTAGTTGCATGGGTAGAACATTGCAGTTGACATAAAACGGTCAACGAACAGTGCGCCACTTTCTTTATCAACTTCGTATTTGATAGGATCAGCATTTGCTGGGATTTCAATAACAACATAGATATCTTCTGGTAGTTCTTTACCAGCAGGAACATGATTCAGGCTCATAAAAAATTTCCTATAAAAAAATTAATTTTACGTGGGCTTTAGTATAGCGAAAAGTTTTTAACAATACCCGTTTTTTGCCGAACATGTTGCGTTCTGACGTAAAAATAAGCAGCAAATAAAAGAAAGAGTTATTTTCAAAGATGAAAAAACCGGACGAATAAGAAGTCCGGTTTATCTATGTTAGTGCTAAACGAATGGATTATTCTTCGTCTGGATATTGCGCCATAAAGCTTTCAGCTTGTTCAACCATCGATTTAGTCCCTACAAAGAAAGGCATACGTTGGTGAAGTTCTTTTGGTTCGATATCAAGAATACGCTCTTTACCGTTACTTGCTTTACCGCCAGCTTGTTCGGCTAAGAACGCCATTGGATTGCATTCATAGAGTAAACGTAATTTACCAGTAGGGTGGCTTGCAGTACTTGGGTAAATATAAATACCGCCCTTCAGTAAGTTGCGGTGGAAATCAGCAACTAAAGAGCCAATATAACGTGTGGTATAAGGGCGATTTGTTGCTGCGTCTTGTTCTTGGCAATACTTAATGTATTTTTTTACACCTAATGGGAATTTGATGTAGTTACCTTCGTTGATTGAGTACATGTTTCCTGTTGGTGGGAAATGTACGCTTTCATGAGATAAACAGAATACACCTAAAGATGGATCGTAAGTAAAGGCATGAACACCACAACCTGTTGTATAAACTAACATGGTTGATGAGCCATAAACGACATAGCCCGCGGCTACTTGGCGATGACCTGGTTGTAAGAAGTCATCTAAAGTGACAGATTGGCCAATAGGCGTAATACGGTGGTAAATAGAGAAAATTGTTCCGACGGAAACGTTTACATCAATATTCGACGAACCGTCTAAAGGATCCATTAGTACAACATACTTAGCATTTTCAGCACGATCACCTTCAAAGATAACAATATCATCTTCTTCTTCTGATCCGATACCCGCAACTTCACCACGCGCTTTTAATGCAGCTTTTAGTTTCTCATTCGCGTAAAGATCCAGTTTCATCTGGGCTTCACCTTGAACATTAGAAACACCGTTAGTACCAAGGATATCGACTAACCCTGCTTTGTTAATATCACGGTGGATAATTTTAGCCCCAAGCTTAATCGCCGAAAGTAATGCAGTAAGTTCGCCAGTTGCATGGGGAAAATCTTGTTGTTTCTCGACGATAAATTCGCCTAATGTTTTCATGACGCAGGTCCTGAATGTGAGTGGGTAAAGTAAAAAAGGAGAAAAATCTCCTTGGTGGTGGCAAGTTTAGCCAAAGAATCGCACGATTCAAAGGTTAATCCGTTTCTTATCTGCTTTTTGATCGTTAGAATAGTGACCAACTTCATGCTATTGGACAGAAATTCATGCACATTCATATTCTTGGTATTTGTGGCACCTTTATGGGAAGTCTTGCCATTTTAGCTAGAGCGAAGGGACATAAAGTCACAGGCTCAGATGCTAATGTCTATCCACCCATGAGTACTTTATTAGAAAATCAGGGAATCGAACTGATTGAGGGATATGACCCAAAACAATTAGAACCTGCCCCTGACATGGTGATTATTGGTAATGCGATGACACGAGGAAATCCTTGTGTTGAAGCTGTACTTGAAAAAGGTTTACCTTATACCTCAGGCCCTCAGTGGTTACATGATTATATTTTACCTGAACGTTGGGTGTTAGCCGTTGCTGGAACCCACGGTAAAACCACAACAGCAGGTATGCTGGCTTGGGTTTTAGAAGACTGTGGTTATAAACCTGGTTTTTTAATTGGTGGTGTGCCGGGTAATTTCCAAGTATCTGCACAGTTAGGCGAAAGCCCTTTCTTTGTGATTGAAGCTGATGAATATGATAGTGCTTTCTTTGATAAACGCTCTAAATTTGTTCATTATTCTCCACGCACACTGATTTTAAATAATCTTGAATTCGATCACGCCGATATTTTTGATGATTTAGCGGCAATTCAAAAACAATTCCATCATTTAGTTCGTATCGTCCCAGGCACAGGAAAAATCATCATGCCTGATAGCGATATGAATTTAAAACAGACCATTGGTATGGGATGCTGGAGTGAACAAGAATTCACAGGTGAAACAGGAGATTGGCAAGCTAAAAAACTCAGTAATGACAGTAGTCATTTTGAGGTATTTCACAAAGGTGAGCGAGTTGGTGAAGTGTGTTGGGGACTTTCTGGTGAACACAACATGCAAAATGGCTTAATGGCGATTGTTGCAGCGCATCATGTTGGTGTTTTACCTGCTGATGCTTGTGAAGCGTTAGATAAGTTTATTAATGCGCGTCGTCGCTTAGAGCTACGTGGTGAGGTTAACCAAATAAGTGTTTATGATGACTTTGCACATCATCCCACAGCGATTTTGGCAACGCTTGAAGCGTTACGCAGTAAAGTCGGTGGAACTGCTCGTATTATTGCGGTGTTAGAGCCTCGTTCAAATACCATGAAAATGGGAATTAGCAAGGATGATATCGCACCTGCATTAGGTCGTGCTGATGAAGTCTTTTTATTTCAGCCACCTAATATTCAGTGGTTAGTGAGTGACATTGCAGAGCATTGTGTACAACCTGCTCGTTGGAGTACGGATCTTGATACATTAGTCGATATGATTGCGAAAGAAGCTCAAGCGGGCGATCATATTTTGATTATGAGTAATGGCGGTTTTGGTGGTATTCACGAAAAACTGCTCGCAAAATTAGCACAGCCTAAAGATCTTGATAGCCAGTATTAAAAATAAATAAGCCACTGAAAATTCAGTGGCTTATTTTTTGAAGCTGTAGAAAGGCTAATTATAATTCCTGATCAAAAAGATTCAGAATAGCGTCTCGTAATTCTTCTGTGGAAAATCCTGGTGCCGGTGTTGAAAAAATGGTGTCATCACCCGCAATACTGCCAAGGATCCCTTCTGCTTTGCCTAATGAATCTAATAAACGTGCAATAAGTTGTGCCGCACCCGGACTTGTTCTTATCACCACAACAGAATGGTTATGATCGATATCGAGTACCAGATTTTTTAGTGGGCTGCTTGCTGTTGGTACGCCAAGCTCAGTAGGAAGACAATAAACCATTTCCATTTTGGCGTTACGGGTTCTTACTGCACCAAATTTTGTTAGCATACGAGAGATTTTGGACTGATTAATATTATCAAATCCAGCCTCTTGTAATGCAGTCACAATCTCGCCTTGTGAACTGAATTTTTCTTCTTTCAGCAGGGCTTTAAACGCTTTAACCAAGTCTTCTTGCTTAGAAGGAACGCGCATAGTTCACCTTTAGTGAGTTATCAATAACCTGTGTATTATGCAGAGAAGTGAATTTTTATGCAACAAAAGACGAAGAAAGGCGCGTGATAGCCTCCTCAAAATTGTAAAGTAGAATGTACTGCAAAAAAAATTTATTTACGGCGCGTGAATGTGATAATTTAAGGAAGGTAAAATATTTGTTAAATAAATGATAAGGTTAAATGATTATCATAAGGATGATGGTGTACTTAACACTTTGTCATGTTTATTGAAATTATTTATCAAAAGAGTGTCCACTATCTCATTAACAGATAAGCAATTTGTTTAGAATAACCAAAGTATTATTTTTCACTGTAAATGCCTTATTATGCAATATTGCTGTTAAATAATTGTTTTTTACAAGGTGAATTGCGTAATAGTGAATATCTCTAAGGCGTTCCACTATCTTGTAAACTAAGGAGTATCAGAATGAAAGTAGCAGTTCTCGGTGCAGCAGGTGGTATTGGTCAAGCACTGGCACTTCTTCTTAAAAACCAGCTTCCTGCTGGTAGTGAACTCTCTTTATATGATATCGCTCCCGTCACGCCGGGTGTCGCAGCTGACTTAAGCCATATCCCGACTCAAGTTACTGTAAAAGGTTTTGCGGGTGAAGATCCTTCTCCTGCACTAAAAGGCGCTGATGTTGTTCTGATTTCTGCGGGTGTTGCCCGTAAGCCAGGCATGGATCGTTCAGATCTTTTCAATGTTAACGCGGGTATTGTGCGTAACTTAATTGAAAAGGTTGCACAAAACTGCCCTAAAGCACTTATCGGTATCATTACTAATCCAGTGAATACAACGGTTGCTATTGCCGCTGAAGTACTCAAAAAAGCAGGCGTTTATGATAAAAAACGTCTCTTCGGAATTACTACACTCGACATTATTCGCGCCAATACCTTTGTCGCTGAACTAAAAGGTAAAGATCCACAAAAAACCAATGTTCCTGTAATCGGTGGACACTCTGGTGTGACTATCCTTCCTCTATTATCTCAAGTTGATGGCGTTTCATTTACTGATGATGAAATTGCTGCACTGACTAAACGCATTCAAAATGCAGGTACTGAGGTAGTAGAAGCAAAAGCTGGTGGCGGATCAGCTACATTATCAATGGGCCAAGCAGCGGCTCGTTTTGGTCTTTCATTAATTCGCGCTCTAAATGGCGAGAAAAATGTTATTGAATGTACCTATACAGAAGGTGACGGAGAATATGCCCGTTTCTTTGCACAACCTATTCTTTTAGGTAAAAACGGTGTAGAGGAATATTTATCTATTGGTAAATTAAGTGATTTTGAAAAGCAATCTCTTAATGGCATGTTAGATGTATTGAAAAAAGATATAATTCTTGGTGAAGAATTTATTAATAAATAAAGAAATACTTTTTTTGCTATAAAAATAATGCAAATTTAAATAAAAACCGCTGATACTATATCAGCGGTTTTTTTTATTAATTATAATGTCTGTAATTATTAGTTAATTATTAGTTTTGGTACGAATCTTTCGCTCAAGTAATTCTCCTGTTTCAGGGTGAAAATAACGGCTAGGCCAAATTTCAGAGGGGGAGATACCAAGATAATCAGCAATGATTTTTTCTCCTTTAGGCCAAGGGCGTGATAGCGCATTAGCGAGTGTTGAAGAGCTTAACCCTGCTTGGCGAGAGATGGCAGCAAGTGTTGTTCCTCGTTTTCTAAGTGCGGCAATAATATCGGCAGGATGCCAATCAGATTTCCTTGAAATCATTTTTAATCCTTTTTCTATAAAATTAATTGCTGTGTTAGTGGTATAAATAACAGTTTATTAGAAATGTCCTAAAGCATTTAAACTGATTATTTAGAAAATAAAATAACATTATTTTTCTAAAAAGATTTCTGATTTTTTTCTTAATAATTTCTTTTTTGAAGTTGATAACAATTTTAGAGAAACATAATGAAAAAAGAGTGGTATACGGCAAAGGAATTGACGGGTATAGGTGGATTACCTAAATCACCACAAGGTATAAATTCAAAAGCAAGACGCGAATCTTGGCAAAAACAGAATGTAAAAAATAAGCAAGGTAATGGTGTTGAATATCATTATTCTTGTTTACCAGAAGAAACTTTAATTGCTCTAGAACTTTATGAGCCATTAGCACATTACAAATTAAATAAAAAAGAGGAGCCACTCGTTATCTGGGTGAAAGCATTCCAACAACTAAATGATGGTGAACAAAAAACCTTAACAGAGCTGATATTGCGGGATGGTATTAGAAGTTTTTTAGAAAAAGTCGTCAATGATTAAGCGATTTTAAAGAATCTATTATTGCGTTATCCGCAACAGATATCTATCTGACTAACCTCTTAGTTGAATGTGAGATGAGATCATGAAAAAAGAATGGTATACAGCGAAAGAATTAGTGGGGCTTGCGGGGTTACCTAACTCACCGCAGGGAGTTAACTTGATGGCGCGTCGTGAAGGATGGGAAAACCGTCGTAAACGTGGCGTGCAGGGAAAAGCTGTTGAGTATTCTGTAAAAAGTCTGCCTGATGAGGTGATCAGTGTGCTCGCTGCACATGAACCTCCGGCTGAGTATTTATCGAAACGTCAGGATGCCTTTTTGATTTGGGTTGAAGCCTATTATCAACTGACTAAATCAGAACGAGAGAAAATTGTAAAATTTGTGCTCCGTGAAGGATTAGCAAAGCTCATTAGTTATATTGATGCAGATAATCAAGATGCTATTGAACGAGAAAACGAAGAAGTTCTCAATAAATTAAAAAGCCCACCAGAGTCGACGTAGTTGCTCTAGCGGGCTTCTTTACATAACTAATAGGGATTATATATCAAAGTTATGATTGACGTTGTACAGCGACGTGAGCAAGCCCAATAAGCGCATCTTTATACGGTGAGTCAGGTATAATTGATAAAGCTTCAATCGCTTTGTCTGCTTCTTCTTCTGCTTTTTGGCGGGTATATTCCAAAGAGCCACACTGTTTCATAGTATTTAAAACAGTATCCAATAAATGGCGGCCATTACCTTGTTCAATGGCTTGGCGAATTAATTGGGATTCTTCTTCATTGCCGTTATGCATAGCATGAAGTAATGGCAACGTTGGTTTACCTTCATCAAGATCATCACCAGTGTTTTTACCCAACTGGTTGTTATCTGCATCATAATCAAGTAAATCGTCAATGAGCTGGAAAGCAGTCCCAAGATAACGACCATAATCTTGGAATGCTTTTTCTTGCTCAGGTGTCGCACCTGAAAGGATCGCTGATGCATGAGAAGCCGCTTCAAAGAGACGAGCTGTTTTGCTGTAGATAACTTGCATATAGTCATCTTCAGAAATGTCGGGATCGTTACAATTCATTAATTGTAAAACTTCACCTTCAGCGATCACATTGGTGGCGTTAGACATTAATTTTAATACACGCATCGAATCAAGATCCGTCATCATCTGAAAGGATCGTGTATAAATAAAGTCGCCAACAAGTACACTGGCAGCATTTCCAAAGACGGCATTTGCCGTTTGTTTTCCTCTGCGCATATCAGATTCATCAACAACATCATCATGTAACAACGTTGCAGTATGAATAAATTCGATAAGCGCTGCGACCGAGATATGTTTGTCACCTTGATAGTCCAATGCTCGTCCAGTGAGCACTGCGATCATTGGTCGGATCCTTTTACCACCACCACTAATGATGTAGTAACCAAGTTGGTTTATCAAAGAAACATCTGAATTAAGCTGGTAAAGGATTGCCTCATTTACCGCAGTCATATCAGCGGATGTTAGTTTTATAATAGATTCTAAATTCATGTTTTTTCGACTTTGGCTCGCCAATGAGCGCGTTATTATTAATAAAAAATGATCATGCCATAGATTTTACTCTCTTATAATTTAGATTGTACTTTAAAAATGGCTGAAATAAATATCGTGTAAAAAACTCTTTTTTTTAACGCTAGTTTGCGATCTGTACTTGTCATCGGCACTAAATTTGCGTAGAATTCGCGCCCTATGTGAATATTTTAATTGTGCACTCAAATTATACATATTGGGAGTGTGCGGAAAGCGGAGTTTATATGTACGCGGTTTTCCAAAGTGGTGGTAAACAACACCGAGTCAGCGAAGGTCAAACTATTCGTTTAGAGAAGCTGGAAGTAGCTACTGGCGAAACAATCGAGTTTGATACTGTAATGATGGTCGCTAATGGCGATGACATTCAAATTGGCGCTCCAATCCTTGCGGGCGTTAAAGTTAAAGCGGAAGTGGTTGCTCACGGTCGCGGCGATAAAGTTAAGATTGTTAAGTTCCGTCGTCGTAAACACAGCCGTAAACAACAGGGCCACCGTCAGTGGTTTACTGATGTTAAAATCACTGGTATCGCTTAAGGTTTAGGAGAGTAGTTCAATGGCACATAAAAAGGCTGGCGGCTCGACTCGTAACGGTCGTGATTCCGAAGCAAAACGTCTGGGTGTTAAACGTTTCGGTGGTGAAGCTGTATTAGCAGGTAGCATCATCGTTCGTCAACGTGGTACTAAGTTCCATGCAGGTACTAACGTTGGTTGTGGTCGTGACCACACCCTGTTTGCATTAGCTGACGGAAAAATTAAGTTCGAAGTTAAAGGTCCAAACAACCGTAAATTTATCAGCATCGAAGCTGAATAATTACTGGTCCTTTAAGCACCGAGTCAAAAGCCCTGCAAATCTGTTGCGGGGCTTTTTATATTTAAAAAAGGCCATCTCTGGGTAATTTCGGCCATCCAGCACGTTAATGGCTACTATACGGAGTAAAATCATGAAATTTGTTGATGAGGCCAAGATCCTAATCGTCGCGGGCGATGGTGGTAACGGCTGTGTAAGCTTTCGTCGCGAAAAATATATCCCTAACGGGGGACCAGACGGTGGTGATGGTGGTGATGGTGGTGATGTCTACATGATTGCAGACGAAAACCTTAACACCTTAATTGATTACCGTTTTACTAAATCTTATCGTGCAGAGCGTGGTGAAAATGGCCACAGCCGTGATTGCACCGGTAAGCGTGGTCAAGATATTACTATCAGTGTTCCTGTCGGAACGCGTGTCCGTGATTTAGCAACAAATGAAGTCATTGCTGACTTGACTGCTCACGGTCAAAAGCAAATGGTTGCTAAAGGTGGTTTCCACGGTTTAGGTAATACGCGTTTTAAATCGTCGGTGAACCGTGCTCCACGTCAACGTACAATGGGAACGCCAGGTGAATCTCGCGAAGTCCTATTAGAGCTAATGTTATTAGCTGATGTGGGTATGCTTGGTATGCCAAATGCGGGCAAATCTACATTTATTCGTGCAGTATCAGCAGCAAAACCTAAAGTTGCTGATTATCCATTTACAACATTAGTACCAAGCCTAGGTGTGGTGCGTATGGATAATCACCAAAGCTTTGTGGTTGCAGATATTCCCGGATTAATCGAAGGCGCTGCTGATGGTGCAGGTCTTGGGATCCAATTCTTAAAACACTTAGAACGCTGTCGTGTGTTATTACACTTGATCGACATTGATCCTATTGATGGATCGGATCCTGTGGAAAATGCAAAAATTATTATCTCTGAATTAGAGAAATACAGCGAAAAATTAGCACAAAAACCACGTTGGTTAGTGTTCAATAAAGTTGATCTTCTTGATGCTGAAGAAGCAAAAGAGAAGGCAAAAGCAATTGTTGAAGCGCTAGGTTGGGATGAAAACTATTACATGATAGCGGCAATCAACCAAGAAGGTGTGAAAAAACTTTGCTGGAATATCATGGAATTCCTGAATGTTACTCCGCGTGAGCAAGATATTGTTGCAACAAAAGCAGAGCCAGGAAAAGTTGACTTTATGTGGGATGATTACCATAAAGAACAACTAGAAAATCCTGATTTCGAAGAAGATGACGATGATGATTGGGATGAAGAGGATGACGACGGTATCGAGTTTATCTACCAACGTTAATCATTATTTTCATCATGATAAAATAAAAACGCCTGATTAATCAGGCGTTTTTCATATACATTGACTACATTTACTGAGTGTAAATCTAGCGGTTGTTGTACATATCTTTATACAGATTAGTTTCAAAACGCACTAAATAAGCACGTCCAGCATTGCGATTCTGTGTAGGAGGTGAATACGCCGAAACGTATTGTACAAACGCAACTTTTTGCCCATTTGCCGTGGTCATAAAGCCCGCTAGATTGTAAACCCCTTTTAATGATCCCGTTTTGGCAGAAACCTTGCCATCCACACCCGCTTCATGAAAACCGCCTCGATATTGTAATGTACCGTCATGTCCTGCAAGGGGAAGCATAGTGATAAAGTTTAATTCACTTTCATGTACTCCAATATATTGAAGGATTTGCATCATGGTTGCAGGTGAAATGAGGTTATGGCGAGAAAGACCAGAGCCATCAACTATAACGGTATTTGCTAAATCAATTCCGGCTTTTTGTTTTAAAATAGCGCGGGTTGCTTCTGCGCCAGAGCGCCAAGTACCTGCAACGCCATAATACTCACGACCAATAGTTCTAAATACGGTATCTGCAATCATATTGTCAGACTCTTTTAGCATGGTCGTCAGTAAGCTATGTAACGGTTTTGATTGTGTCTGTGCCAGTACAGTAACAGGCGCTTTTAGTTGAGATCGACGTTTGATATATCCATCAAGTTCAATATTGGCGCGTTGTAACTCTTCTTTTAAAATTGTACCCGCCCAATGAGCACCATCTTGAATAGAAAACATTAAAGGTACTGCATCATCACGTTTAGGAATACAACCTGTGATTACATAGGTATTTAAGTCACGAACCGTGACATCTAATTCACAAAAACGGGTACGAGTTGATCCTTTCTCATAAGTTTCAACTTCACTTAAAACAGTGACAGGATAGAAAGAAGCTTTACGTATTGTGGCAATATCACCTTCTTTTTTGCCACTTTGCAGTAAGACGGAAAAGCAGTTCTTATCAACAATTGCAGCACTAGGAGGGGCACTAAAGCATTGTGTCAGATCATTCCAAACCCAACCTGGGGCCTTGTCGTGGCTTGAAAAAGCAGAAGTATCAATAAGCAAATCACCATGTACTTTTGTAACACCTGATTGCTTTAATATGGCAACCATTGCTCTTAATTGCTGACGGGTTAATGTAGGATCGCCAGTAAAACGAAAGATCAAATCACCATTAAGCTGATTGTCTTTTATCTTGCCTTCTGTTTCCATTGTTGTGGTGAATTGATAATTTCCACCTAATTGAAGTAATGCAGTAAGTGCAGTCACCACTTTCTGAGTACTTGCTGGAAGTGCTAATTGCTCGGCATGATAGTTAAGATTAGGAGAAGCCGCGCCAACGGGTTGAGTTATTAAACCTACTTGTGTTCCTTCAGGAAGAAGGGATGTGTAGTTTTCAACAGGTATTGCTTGGGTTGAAAAACTAATGATACTTAATGTGTAAAGTATCCGTCGAAATGTTGATAGTAAGTGCATAATTTCTCTATCCGTGACTATAGCGTGTAACGTTACAGTATTGATTGCCAGAGGCTAATACTAAAGGGCAATGAGGGCAAAAGTAAACGGTAACAAGCAGGATTAGCTCATTATCGGAAAAAGTCTGTTTATCTCTTTATAAAGAGAGATAAGGCGTGAAGCAATGCGTCTGTTGTGTTAGATTTAGTTTTAAGTATGGGAGGTTTAGTTTACGTCCCAATAGCATGAGTTGGGAATATAATAGCGTCCCCTCATTTACCGAATATATGTAGAGACAGGCCCAATTTAAGGTTGCCTGTGTCTTTTTTTGTCTTGAGAAGAGTAAATAGATCCTTTTCTCTGTGTTGTTAGTATAAAAAATCAGGATGATACCTATTTTTTATTAGGAATAGTATTGAGGTATTAACACATGAATCAGATCCCTATGACAGTTCTAGGTGCAGAAAAATTACGCGAAGAGCTGGAATATTTAAAAGGTGTTCGTCGTCCCGAGATTATTGCTGCTATCGCTGAAGCTCGTGAACATGGAGACTTAAAAGAAAACGCGGAATATCATGCTGCAAGAGAGCAACAAGGTTTCTGTGAAGGCCGCATACAAGAAATTGAAGCAAAATTATCAAATGCTCAAGTCATTGATATTACAAAGATGAATAACAATGGTCGTATTATTTTTGGTTCAACAGTGACACTATTGAATGTTGAGACTGAAGAAGAGCAAACTTACCGCATTGTGGGTGATGATGAAGCGAACATTAAAGAAAACTTAATCTCTGTTAACTCACCGATTGCGCGTGGGTTAATTGGTAAAGAGTTAGATGATGTCGTGGTTATCACAACACCTGGTGGACAAGTCGAGTATGAAGTTTTAAACGTAGAATATATTTAATTTGTAATTTACGTTTCTATAGAAAACTAGACTGTTATCCTGTGGTAATATAAAAAAGGCCTTAAAAGGCCTTTTTTGCCATAGAGTTACTTATGGCATTTTTATATAAAGATACAAGTTTTATTTCGGTAAAATGATCTTACGTGCTTCTGAAGGACGATAAAGAACAAGAATTTTTCCGATAACTTGTACATTCTGTGCACCGCTTTCGCGTACAATCGCTGCCACGATCAAGTTTTTAACATCTCGGTCTTCGCCTGCGATTTTGACTTTGATAAGCTCATGGTGTGCCAGAGCGAGTTCAATTTCTGCAAGAACGCCTTCAGTCAGCCCGTTGTTACCAATCATAACGACTGGATTCAGGTGATGAGCGAGCCCTTTCAGGTGTTGAATTTGTTTTTTGTTAAGAGTCATCATTAATTTTTGCTTTGTTGGGATTGAAAACGATCTATTCTAACGCCATCTCTCACTTATCACCATAAAATGTCGTTAAGACGAGGTTAAATGAGTGAAAGAGTAAAAATTTTGATAGCTAAGTGTATGATAGTTGGAAAACGCAATGGCCAATAAGAAACGTTCGGCAAGCTCTAGCCGCTGGTTACAAGAACATTTTAGTGATAAATATGTTCAGCAAGCAAAGAAAAAAGGGTTTCGCTCTCGTGCTTGGTTTAAACTGGAAGAAATTCAGCAAAGCGACAATATCTTTAAACCAGGTATGACCGTTGTCGATTTAGGAGCAGCCCCAGGTGGGTGGTCTCAATATGTTGTACAGCAGTTAGGAAGCAAAGGTCGAATTATCGCATGTGACCTTTTACCTATGGATCCTATTGTTGGAGTCGATTTCCTTCAAGGCGATTTTCGTGATGAACTTGTGTTGAAGGCGTTGCTTGATAGAGTAGGTGAAAACAAAGTCCAGGTTGTCATGTCTGACATGGCTCCAAACATGAGCGGTACACCCGCGGTCGATATCCCTCGATCCATGTATTTAGTAGAGTTAGCGCTTGATATGTGTCGTGATGTACTGGCTCCCGGGGGAAGTTTTATTGTCAAAGTGTTTCAGGGAGAAGGCTTTGATGAATACCTGGGGCAAATACGCTCCCTGTTTACGAAAGTGAAAGTTCGTAAACCAGACGCTTCGCGGTCTCGTTCTCGTGAGGTATATATTGTAGCCACAGGGCGTAAACTTTAGTACCCTAAAGCTATTTGTTAACACAGTTGTAATATGAGGTTAATCCCTTGAGTGACATGGCGAAAAACCTGATCCTCTGGCTAGTTATTGCAGTCGTTTTGATGTCATTATTCCAGAGCTTCGGACCCAGCGATTCGAATAGTCGTAAGGTGGATTACTCTACCTTTATCAATGAGTTAACTAATAACCAATTACGCGAGGTCAGCATAAGTGGTTATGATATTAATGTAACTAAAACAGATAACTCAAAGTACAGCACGTATATGCCTATGCGTGATGATAACCTGCTGACCACTTTAATGAACCGTAATGTAAAAGTAACGGGTGAACCACTTGAAGGCCAAAGCCTTCTGACTCAAATTTTTGTGTCTTGGTTCCCAATGCTATTACTGATTGGTCTTTGGATTTTCTTTATGCGCCAAATGCAAGGTGGTGGCGGTAAAGGTGCGATGTCTTTCGGTAAAAGCAAGGCGCGCATGTTGACAGAAGACCAAATCAAAACAACCTTTGCTGATGTAGCGGGTTGTGATGAAGCGAAAGAAGAAGTAAGCGAATTAGTTGAGTATTTACGTGATCCAGGTCGTTTCCAGAAGTTAGGGGGTAAAATCCCTAAAGGTATTCTGATGGTAGGGCCTCCAGGTACAGGTAAAACATTATTAGCAAAAGCCATCGCGGGTGAAGCTAAAGTCCCATTCTTTACCATTTCAGGTTCTGATTTCGTTGAAATGTTCGTGGGTGTGGGTGCTTCTCGTGTTCGTGATATGTTTGAACAAGCTAAAAAAGCAGCACCTTGTATTATCTTTATCGATGAAATCGATGCGGTTGGTCGTCAACGTGGTGCTGGTTTAGGCGGTGGTCATGATGAACGTGAACAAACACTGAACCAAATGCTAGTTGAAATGGATGGTTTTGAAGGTAATGAAGGAATTATCGTTATCGCGGCAACGAACCGTCCAGATGTGTTAGACCCAGCATTACTTCGTCCAGGTCGTTTTGACCGTCAAGTGGTTGTTGGTTTACCTGATGTGCGTGGACGTGAGCAAATACTTAAAGTCCATATGCGTCGCGTACCTTTATCACCAGATGTTGATCCAGCAATTTTAGCGCGTGGTACTCCAGGTTTCTCTGGTGCTGACTTAGCTAACTTAGTTAACGAAGCGGCTTTATTTGCTGCTCGTGGTAATAAACGTGTTGTCTCAATGGTCGAGTTTGAGAAAGCGAAAGATAAGATAATGATGGGCGCAGAGCGCCGTTCAATGGTGATGACTGAAGAACAAAAAGCATCAACCGCTTATCATGAAGCTGGTCACGCAATTATTGGTCGTTTAGTACCTGAACATGATCCTGTGCATAAAGTGACGATTATTCCTCGTGGACGTGCATTAGGTGTGACTTTCTTCTTACCTGAAGGCGACCAAATTAGTGCGAGCCGTCAGAAGTTAGAGAGCCAAATTTCAACACTTTACGGTGGCCGTTTAGCTGAAGAAATTATCTATGGTGTAGAGCATGTTTCTACGGGTGCTTCTAATGACATCAAAGTTGCAACCAATATTGCACGTAACATGGTGACACAGTGGGGTTTCTCTGAAAAATTAGGGCCATTGCTGTACGCAGAAGAAGAAGGTGAAGTGTTCTTAGGTCGTTCTGTTGCTAAAGCGCAACATATGTCTGATGAAACAGCTCGTACAATTGACGAAGAAATTAAAGCTATCGTTGATCGTAACTATGTTCGTGCTCGTCAGATCTTAATGGACAACCTTGATATTCTACACTCAATGAAAGATGCACTGATGACTTATGAAACTATCGATGCGCCTCAAATTGATGATTTAATGAATCGTCGTGATGTTCGTCCACCTGCGGGTTGGGAAGGCAATAATGGCAATAGTGGTGCAACGACTACTGCCCAGCCAGCACAAACGCATGTAGCGAGTGAGCCAAAAGACAAGCCTGAGTCAGAAAGTGATACGCCTTCTGATAACAATACTCACTAATCCTTATTGGGTTACGCATATTGAGTAAGCTATAAATACAAACCCCAGGCTTCTGGGGTTTTTTTATGAAGGTATCAATGAAATGAAATTAATGGCTAGAGGAACCGAACTTAACTTATCAACACCTCAAGTTATGGGGATTTTGAATGTCACTCCAGACTCTTTCTCTGATGGTGGCACTCATAATTCACTTAATGATGCAGTTGACCATGCAGCAAAATTGATCGCTGAAGGGGCTTCTATCATCGATATTGGTGGTGAGTCTACCAGACCTGGTGCAAGTGACGTCTCTATTGATGAAGAGTTACAGCGTGTTGTTCCTGTTGTTGAGGCTATTCGTCAGCGTTTTGATGTTTGGATCTCTGTTGATACATCTAAAGCTCAAGTCATTACTGAATCCGCAAATGTAGGTGCTTCAATTATCAATGATATTCGCTCATTACAAGAGCCGGGAGCACTTGAAGCAGCCGCTAAAACAGGTTTGCCAGTGTGTATTATGCATATGCAGGGTGACCCTAAAACCATGCAACAGTCACCACATTATGAGAATGTGATGATGGATGTTGATCGTTTTTTACAAGAAAATATTCAACGTTGTGTTGATGCAGGTATCGAAAAAAATCAAATTATTCTTGATCCAGGATTCGGCTTTGGTAAAAATTTAGCGCATAATTACCAACTATTAGCACACCTAAGTGAATTTCATCACTTTGGTTTACCCATACTTGCCGGAATGTCACGCAAATCAATGGTTGGACAACTATTGAATGTACCACCACAAGAGCGTGTTGCTGGTAGCGTGGCATGCGCAGTCATTGCAGCGATGCAAGGCGCACAAATTATTCGTGTACACGATGTTAAAGAGACGGTTGATGCGATGAAAATCGTACAAGCGACTCTTTCTGCAAAGGAAAATAATGAATGAGCGAACGTAAATACTTTGGAACAGATGGTATCCGTGGAAAAGTAGGTGATAGTCCAATTACACCTGATTTTGTATTAAAACTGGGTTGGGCTGCGGGCAAAGTATTAGCACGTCATGGCTCTCGTAAAATCATTATTGGTAAAGATACACGTATCTCAGGCTATATGCTGGAATCTGCATTAGAAGCGGGTTTAGCAGCGGCAGGTTTATCCGCCTCATTTACAGGGCCAATGCCAACACCTGCTGTTGCTTATTTAACGCGTACATTCCGTGCTGAAGCAGGGATTGTTATTTCAGCTTCTCATAACCCTTATTACGATAACGGGATCAAATTCTTCTCTATTGATGGTACAAAATTACCAGATGAAGTAGAAGAAGCCATTGAAGCCGAAATGGAAAAGCCAATTACCTGTGTTGAATCAGCAGAGCTTGGTCGTGCAAATCGTATCGTGGATGCGGCAGGTCGTTATATTGAATTCTGTAAAGGGACTTTCCCAAATGAAAACAATCTTAATGGTCTAAAAGTGGTTGTCGATTGTGCTCATGGTGCAACATACCATATTGCACCAAACGTATTTCGTGAATTAGGTGCTGAAGTGATCACTATTGGCTGTGATCCAACGGGTATCAATATCAACGAAGAGTGTGGCGCAACAGATGTTCGTATGTTGCAAAAACGCGTCTTAGAAGAAGGCGCTGATGTTGGTTTAGCTTTTGATGGTGACGGCGACCGTATCATCATGGTTGACCATCAAGGCCTAAAAGTTGATGGTGACCAAATTCTCTACATTATTGCGAGAGAAGCGTTACGCCAAGGTCAATTACGCGGTGGCGCAGTTGGTACTCTAATGAGCAATATGGGATTAGAGATTGCACTTAAACAACTGGGTATTCCTTTTGTAAGAGCAAAAGTGGGCGACCGCTATGTGCTTGAAAAATTACAAGAGAAAGGCTGGCGTTTAGGTGCTGAAAACTCAGGCCACATTATTTTATTAGATAAAACGACTACAGGTGATGGTATTGTTGCAGGTTTACAAGTTTTAAGTGCAATGGTGCGTAACCATATGAGTCTGCATGATCTATGTAGTGGTATGAAACTATTACCACAAATTTTAGTGAATGTTCGCTTTACCGGTAGCCACGATCCGCTACAAACACCTGAAGTTCAGAAAGTCGCTAAAGCGGTTGAAGAAGAACTGGCTGGTAAAGGTCGTGTATTACTGCGTAAATCAGGAACAGAACCTTTAATTCGTGTCATGGTTGAAGGTGAAAATGAAGAGCAAGTCACTGCGATGGCAAATCGTATTGCTGACGCTGTGAAGCACGTTGGTTAATTGATGCTTTTTTCTTCAATCAATCACTTTGTAGAAAAATAACCTTGCTTGTCAGTTCAGCTTTGGTTAGTATTCACACCCGCTTAGTAAGGTCTTGAACTAAAGCGGGTGAAGCAATCGAAGGTTATCGTTAAGACGATAAGTTCCATAGAAAAGGTAACGCAAATGTATACGGCACTCATTGTTATTCTTATCATTGTAGCAACAGGGCTAGTTGGTCTGATCCTGTTACAGCAGGGTAAAGGTGCTGATATGGGCGCTTCTTTTGGTGCAGGTGCTTCTGGTACAGTATTTGGTTCAAGCGGTTCAGCTAACTTTATGACCCGTATGACCGCTGTTTTAGCGACAGCTTTTATTGTACTTGCCCTTATTTTAGGTAATCTAAGTGCCAATAAAACTGTGCGTGAAGACAGCAAATGGATGTCTATCGAGCAGACTACAGAAGAAGCTAAAAAAGCTGAGCAATTAGCAGCGCCTGTAGCGCCAGCAAATACAGATATTCCGCAGTAAACTAAGTAAAGATTTAAATGAGATTGTTAATTTTTACGCAGTAACAGTCTCATTAAGTGCCGAGGTGGTGAAATTGGTATACACGCTACCTTGAGGTGGTAGTGCCTATAAAACGGGCGTACGGGTTCAAGTCCCGTTCTCGGCACCATTATTCCAGATAGCTTGCGTTTTGCTTGTTATCAGCGTAAAATTTGCCACGTTTTTCGAACGCGGGGTGGAGCAGCTTGGTAGCTCGTCGGGCTCATAACCCGAAGGTCGTCGGTTCAAATCCGGCCCCCGCAACCACTTCTAACAATACAGCACTTTTCTCATTAATCATCTTGTTGAACCGATTATGATCCTGAGTGGAATGTGCCGTAAGAAGAGGTTATTCTCGAATGGCAAGTTACAGGGTCCAGTTGCATAAAGCCCCGAATTTCGGGGTTTTTTGTTATCAGAGAATAGAATACTGGGCTATAGGCCCTTTTTTTATGCCTTGGGGGTGGGTTTGTCCACATTAGAGCAAAAATTAACAGCGATGGTTTCAGCACCAGTAGAAGCATTAGGCTTTGAATTTGTCGGTCTTGAGTTTATTCGTGGCCGAGAATCAACATTGCGCATCTATATTGATAGTGAAGACGGTATCACTGTTGATGATTGTGCTGATGTTAGCCACCAGGTCAGTGCTGTGCTGGATGTTGAAGATCCAATTCAAACAGTTTATAACCTTGAGATTTCTTCTCCTGGTTTAGAACGACCTTTATTCACTGCAACGCATTATGAGCAATTTATCGGCGAAGAAGCCGCTATCGTATTACGAATTGCAATGCAAAACCGCCGTAAATGGCAGGGCATTATTAAGTCTGTCGCTGGCGAAATGATCACGGTTACTGTGGATGGTAAAGACGAAGTGTTCGCACTGAGCAACATCCAGAAAGCTAACCTGGTACCCCACTTTTAAGTTTTGAAGAGGCAACTAGGATGAACAAAGAGATTCTGGCTGTTGTGGAAGCGGTCTCTAACGAAAAATCTCTTCCTCGTGAAAAGATTTTTGAAGCACTGGAAACCGCACTAGCGACAGCAACTAAGAAAAAATACGAGCAAGAAATTGACGTTCGTGTATGTATCGACCGTAAAACGGGTGACTTTGATACATTCCGTCGTTGGGTTGCCGTTGATGAAGTCACTCAACCTACTCGTGAAATCACACTTGAAGCTGCTCAATATGAAGATCCTAGTATTGAACTAGGTGGTTATATTGAAGATCAGATTGAATCTGTCACTTTCGACCGTATTACAACACAAACCGCTAAACAAGTTATCGTACAAAAAGTACGTGAAGCTGAAAGAGCAATGGTTGTTGATCAATTCCGCGAACAACTCGGCGAAATTATCACGGGTGTTGTGAAGAAAGTGAACCGTGAAAATATCACTTTAGACTTAGGCAACAACGCTGAAGCGGTTATTTTACGTGAAGATATGTTACCGCGTGAAAACTTCCGTCCAGGTGACCGTTTACGTGGTGTTTTATACGACGTACGTACAGAAACCCGTGGTGCACAACTTTTCGTGACACGCTCTCGCCCTGAAATGCTGGTTGAACTTTTCCGTATTGAAGTACCAGAAATTGGCGAAGAAATCATTGAAATTAAAGCTGCAGCGCGTGATCCAGGTTCTCGTGCCAAAATCGCAGTAAAAACTAACGACAAGCGTATTGACCCTGTGGGTGCTTGTGTTGGTATGCGTGGTGCGCGTGTACAAGCCGTTTCCAGTGAATTGGGCGGCGAGCGAATTGATATTGTTCTGTGGGATGATAATCCTGCACAATTCGTCATTAATGCAATGGCTCCGGCAGATGTTGCTTCTATTGTTGTCGATGAAGACAAATGTACAATGGATGTTGCAGTTGAAAGCAGTAACCTTGCACAGGCAATCGGCCGTAATGGTCAAAACGTTCGTCTGGCAGCACAGTTACTGAAAAAACATCGTGGTGATGACAAGTGGGAATTAAACGTCATGACTGCTGATGAACTGAATGCAAAACATCAGGCAGAAGCAAACGCAGCCATTGAAATATTTACTAAGCATCTCGACATTGATGAAGACTTCGCAACTGTTTTAGTTGAAGAAGGTTTCTCTACCCTTGAAGAGTTAGTTTATGTGCCAATCAGTGAACTGCTGGCTATTGACGGATTAGATGAAGATACCGTTGAAGCTCTACGTGAAAGAGCAAAAGCTGCACTAACAACGATTGAGTTGGCTCAAAAAGAAAGCCTAGGCGATAACCAGCCAGCCGAGGACTTATTAGCTCTCGAAGGATTGGAGCGCTCTTTAGCATTTGATCTAGCTGCCCGTGGTATCTGCACACTGGAAGATCTTGCCGAACAGGGTATCGACGACCTAACTGATATTGAAGGTTTAAATAGTGAGCGCGCAGGCGAACTCATTATGGCCGCACGTAATATCTGCTGGTTTGGGAATGATGCGTAACAACTGAGCAGGAAGGAACAGAATGACAGATGAAACAGTAAAATCACTGGCAGAAGAGATTCAGACACCGGTTGAACGTTTGGTACAGCAGTTTGCTGATGCCGGTATTAAGAAGACCGTCTCTGATTCTGTCTCCCAAAAAGAGAAAGAAACCTTACTGGCTTGGTTGAATCGTGATAAAGACGTATCAACCAACCAACCAGAAAAATTAACGTTACAACGCAAAGTGCGTAGTACGTTAAGTGTTCCTGGTACAGGTGGCAAAAGTAAATCAGTAGCCATCGAAGTCCGCAAAAAACGCACTTATGTGAACCGTGACGCCGTTGAAAAAGCGCAAGCGGATGAGCAAGCTCAGCGTGAAGCGGAAGAAAAGGCGCATCGCGAAGCCGAAGAAAAAGCCCAGCGCGAAGCACAAGAGAAAGCACAGCGCGAAGCTGAAGAAAAAGCAAAACGTGAAGCTGAAAAGGCGAAGAAAGACGCCGAAGAAAAAGCGAAACGTGAAGCTGAAGAAGCAAAACGTGAAGCAGCGGAATTAGCTAAGCGCGAAGCAGCGGAAAAAGATAAAGTGAAACAAAACGATAAACCAAAAGCTGATAAAGCAGCAGATCAGGAAAAAGCACGTCGCAATGCTGAACAGGCTGAACTGAAGCGTAAAACGGAAGAAACACAGCGCCGTAAAGCGGAAGAAGAAGCACGAGTTGCAGCAGAAAAAGCACGTCGTTTAGCTGAAGAAAATGCTGAAAAATGGACTGCTGAACCTAAAGCGCCAGAAACTGAAGGCTCAGACTATCATGTAACAACATCACGTTATGCTCGTGATGCAGAAGATGAAAGTGATGCTGAGGTTGAAGGTGGCCGCGGTCGTGGTCGCAACGCTAAGGCTCCTCGTCCTAAGAAAAACAACCGCCATTCTGAAAAAGCAGATCGTGAAGAAGCACGTGCTGCTGGCCGTACTAACAAGAAAGGTAAACGTAAAGGTAGCTCATTACAGCAAGGCTTCAATAAGCCAGCTGCTGTTGTAAACCGTGATGTTATCATCGGTGAGACTATTTCTGTTGCCGAACTTGCTAACAAAATGGCAGTAAAAGGGTCTGAAGTTATCAAAACTATGATGAAAATGGGTGCTATGGCGACCATTAATCAGGTTTTAGACCAAGAAACTGCACAGCTTGTTGCTGAAGAAATGGGCCATAAAGTTATCTTACGTCGTGAAAACGAGTTAGAAGAACAAGTCATGAGCGATCGTGATACTGGCGAAGAAAGCGCAGTATCTCGTGCACCAGTTGTAACTATCATGGGTCACGTTGACCACGGTAAAACATCATTACTGGACTACATTCGTTCAACGAAAGTAGCATCAGGCGAAGCGGGTGGTATCACCCAGCATATCGGTGCTTACCACGTTAAGACTGACAAAGGTGAAATCACCTTCCTAGATACTCCAGGTCACGCCGCGTTTACTTCAATGCGTGCTCGTGGTGCTCAGGTAACGGATATCGTTGTTCTGGTTGTTGCGGCAGATGATGGTGTAATGCCACAAACTATCGAAGCAATCCAACACGCAAAAGCGGCAAACGTACCCGTTGTTGTTGCAGTGAACAAAATTGATAAACACGAAGCTGATCCAGATCGCGTTAAAACTGAATTGTCTCAATATGGCATCTTGCCAGAAGAGTGGGGCGGCGAAACTCAGTTTATGCACGTATCTGCAAAACAAGGTTTAGGTATTGACGAACTGCTGGATGCTATTCTTTTACAAGCTGAAGTTCTTGAACTGAAAGCAGTTAAAGAAGGTATGGCAAGCGGTGTTGTTATCGAATCTTACCTTGATAAAGGCCGTGGCCCAGTTGCTACTATTCTTGTCCGTGAAGGTACACTGAATAAAGGTGACATCGTTCTGTGTGGTTTCGAATACGGTCGTATTCGTGCGATGCGTAACGAATTAGGTCAAGACGTTCAATCTGCTGGTCCATCAATGCCAGTTGAGATCTTAGGTCTGTCTAACGTTCCTTCTGCGGGTGATGAAGCAACGGTTGTTCGTGACGAGAAGAAAGCGCGTGAAGTTGCATTATACCGTCAAGGTAAATTCCGCGATGTTAAACTGGCTCGTCAGCAGAAATCTAAACTGGAAAACATGTTCGCTAACATGGAGGAAGGTAAAACTTCTGAACTGAACATCGTTCTGAAAACAGACGTTCAAGGTACTTGTGAAGCGATTACTGATGCCTTAGTTAAACTGTCTACTAATGAAGTTAAACTGAAAATCATCGGTTCAGGCGTAGGTGGTATCACCGAAACTGACGCAACATTAGCAGCGGCTTCTAACGCAATCATTCTTGGCTTTAACGTTCGTGCTGATGCATCTGCTCGCCGTATCATTGAACAAGAAAGCGTTGATTTACGTTACTACTCTGTTATCTATAGCCTGATTGACGAAATCAAACTGGCAATGAGCGGTATGTTGGCACCTGAATATAAACAAGAAATCATGGGTCTTGCAGAAGTCCGTGATGTGTTTAAATCACCTAAATTCGGCGCGATTGCGGGCTGTATGGTGGTTGAGGGTAACATCAAACGTAATAACCCAATTCGTGTTCTACGTGATAACGTGGTTATCTATGAAGGCGAACTTGAGTCACTGCGTCGCTTTAAAGATGATGTCAACGAAGTACGTAACGGCATGGAATGTGGTATCGGTGTGAAAAACTACAACGATGTTCGTGTTGGCGACATGATTGAAGTCTTCCAAGTTATCGAAATCAAACGTTCTATTGATTAATTTAGTCCGTTTTGTTTTAAAAGGGAGCTCAAGGGCTCCCTTCTTATTCCTTTCTTTGCTGTATTCTCCTTTTATTTCCTCTCCATTTTTCAACATAACCGAAATAGATTGCCTTTCAGTAATTTATGAAAGTGAAATAACAGGGTAAAATAGCACCAAAGAAACATTTTATTTCTAAAGAAAGAAATCAGAGAAAGCGGTTGTTAAATATCACTTCATGTATACTCTTTAGATATCATTGATTTTAGATTTGAATTAACAATGACAATCAGGGCGATACCCTATTGTCAGGGAGAGATAAAATGGCAAGAGATTTTAGCCGTAGTCAGCGTGTTTCTCAGGAAATGCAAAAAGAAATCGCCATCATTTTACAACGTGAAGTCAAAGATCCACGTATTGGAATGGCAACGGTTTCTGGCGTTGAAATTTCTCGTGATTTGGCTTATGCCAAAGTATTTGTCACCTTTTTAAACTTATCAGGTGGTGAAAAAAGCGAAGAAGAGATGGTTGCAGAGGGTTTAACTGCACTTAATGAAGCCGCTGGTTTTATTCGTTCTTTATTAGGTAAAGCGATGCGTTTACGTATTGTGCCTGAACTGACATTTGCTTATGACAACTCATTAGTTGAAGGTATGCGTATGTCTAACTTAGTTTCTAACGTCGTTAAAAGCGATGAAGAGCGTCGTCATAAAGAGGATAAATAATGGGGCGTCGTCGTAAGGGGCGTGAGATTAACGGCGTATTGCTACTCGATAAACCCCAAGATATTTCCTCTAACGATGCACTCCAAAAAGTCCGCCGTATGTTTAATGCCAGTAAGGCTGGGCATACAGGGGCATTGGATCCTTTAGCAACAGGTATGCTCCCTATTTGTTTAGGTGAAGCAACAAAATTTTCACAGTTTCTATTGGATTCTGATAAGCGTTATCGTGTTATTGCACGTTTAGGGCAACGAACAGATACCTCCGATGCACATGGTGAGGTTATTCAAGAACGCCCAGTACAATTTACACAGCAGGCTTTAGATGACGCCTTAGAGAGTTTTCGCGGTGAAACATTGCAAATCCCTTCAATGTACTCCGCTTTAAAACATCAAGGTAAACCGCTTTACGAATACGCTCGACAAGGTATTGAGGTTGAGCGTGAAGCAAGACCCATCACGGTTTATGAACTTCAGTTTATTCGCTGGGAAGGTGATGAGCTAGAGCTAGAAATTCATTGTTCTAAAGGTACTTACATTCGAACAATTATTGATGATCTTGGTGAGAAATTACAATGTGGTGCTCACGTTATTTTCTTACGTCGATTAGAAGTCGCAGATTATCCTAAAGAGCGAATGGTCACATTAGAGCAATTAAGAGCGATGATAGAGAATGCACAAGCTGCTCAAGAAGATCCTTTCTTAGCACTTGATGCACTGTTATTACCTATGGATACCGCTGTTGCACATTTTCCTGTTGTGAATTTGACCACGATTATTGCGGGTTATCTCAAGCTGGGGCAACCTGTTCGTGTTAATCATGACATCAATGAAGGCGAATGGGTAAGAGTAACTGAAGGCGATGAAAAAAAATTCATTGGTCTTGCTATCATTAAAGATGGCCTAGTTGCTCCGAAAAGAGTGGTTGTAGACTATAGCGCACAAGATAACACTTAATAGCAATCTTGCGCTAAAAGTGTTTGAAGCGTAGAATAATGCGGCTATCTGTTTAGGTGGCTGAGTTGGATAGCTGAATTAGAGATTGGCTATCTGAAAATTTTACTTAATTTGGAGTTTATTATGTCTCTAAGTACTGAAGCGAAAGCACAAATCGTTGCTGAATTTGGTCGTGATGCTAACGATACTGGCTCAAGCGAAGTTCAGATTGCACTGCTGACTGCAGAAATCAACCACCTGCAAGGTCACTTTTCAGAGCACAAAAAAGATCACCACAGCCGTCGTGGTCTGCTGCGTAAAGTTTCCAGCCGTCGTAATCTGCTGGACTACCTGAAACGTAAAGATGTTGCTCGTTACTCTGCACTGATTGAACGTTTAGGTCTGCGTCGCTAATCAAGCGAGTTTCAGTGGAAAGGGGCCTGTTGGCCCCTTTTCTACTAAAAAGTGCTATTTTTAATATTAGTCGTTATGTTTTAATGTGGTGATTGTTATTTAATCTCTCTAGTTACGACAATTCGCGCGGCTAATGAAAGTATTTATCATTAAATGGTTAATATTTTCATTAGTCGCGAGGGGACGTAGCGGAGAAAAGATCATTCATCGTCGCTAAACATCTGGCGACAATAAGATAAAGGATATTATTTTGCTGAATCCTACAGTTCGTAAATTTCAATACGGTCAACATACTGTTTCGTTAGAAACAGGCATGATGGCTCGTCAAGCAACAGCCGCTGTTATGGTTGACATGGACGGCACTGCTGTTTTTGTTACCGTTGTTGCAAAGAAAAAAGTTAAAGCTGGACAAGATTTCTTCCCATTAACTGTTAACTACCAAGAGCGTTCATACGCTGCTGGTCGTATCCCAGGTAGCTTCTTCCGTCGTGAAGGTCGTCCTGGTGAAGGCGAAACGTTGATTGCACGTTTAATTGACCGCCCTTTACGCCCATTATTCCCAGAAGGTTTCTTAAACGAAATTCAAATCGTTGCTACCGTTGTTTCAGTTAACCCACAAGTTAACCCAGATATCGTTGCAATGATTGGTGCTTCTGCGGCATTAGCGCTGTCAGGTGTTCCATTTAATGGTCCTATCGGTGGTGCGCGTGTTGGTTTTATCGATGGACAATATGTTCTAAACCCAACTGTTGATGAGCTGAAAGTTAGCAAATTAGACTTAGTGGTTGCAGGTACTGCGGGTGCGGTACTGATGGTAGAATCAGAAGCTGATTTATTATCAGAAGAAGAAATGTTAGGTGCAGTAGTATTTGGTCATGATCAACAACAAGTCGTGATCGAAAACATCAATGCATTAGTTGCAGAAGTTGGTAAAGAGAAATGGGATTGGGCGCCAGAAGCCATCAACCAAACTTTACATGACCGTATTGCACAATTAGCACAAGCTCGCATTGGTGATGCTTACCGTATCACTGAGAAACAAGAGCGTTATGAACAAATCGAAGCTATCCGTGATGAAGTTATTGCGACGTTAGTAGCTGAAGATGAAACTTTAGATGAAGCTGAAATCAGCGAAATCTTCTCAGGTCTTGAGAAAAACATCGTTCGTGCTCGCGTATTAGCTGGCGAACCACGTATTGATGGCCGTGAAAAAGACATGGTACGTGCATTAGACATTCGCACTGGCTTATTACCACGTACTCACGGTTCAGCACTGTTTACTCGTGGTGAAACTCAGGCTCTGGTAACTGCAACATTAGGTACTGCGCGTGATGCTCAAACTATTGATGACATCATGGGTGAGCACACTGATACATTCTTGCTGCACTATAACTTCCCTCCATACTCTGTTGGTGAAACAGGCATGATGGGTTCACCAAAACGTCGCGAAATCGGTCATGGCCGTTTAGCAAAACGTGGTGTGTTAGCAGTAATGCCAACAATTGAAGAATTCCCATATACCGTTCGTGTGGTTTCTGAAATCACTGAATCAAATGGTTCATCTTCAATGGCATCTGTTTGCGGTGCTTCTTTAGCACTGATGGATGCAGGTGTACCAATTAAAGAATCTGTTGCAGGTATTGCAATGGGTCTAGTAAAAGAAGGCGACAACTTTGTTGTTCTTTCCGATATTCTGGGTGATGAAGACCATTTAGGCGATATGGACTTTAAAGTTGCGGGTAGCCGTAACGGTGTCAGCGCATTACAGATGGATATCAAAATCGAAGGTATCACTCGTGAAATCATGCAAGTTGCATTAAACCAAGCGAAAAGCGCACGTCTACATATTTTAGGCGTAATGGAAGATGCAATTAGCCAACCTCGTGCTGATATTTCTGAATTCGCACCGCGCATTCACACTATCAAAATTAATCCAGACAAGATCAAAGACGTTATCGGTAAAGGCGGCTCTGTTATCCGTGCATTAACGGAAGAAACTGGCACAACTATCGAAATCGAAGATGATGGTACAGTGAAGATTGCTGCAACAAGTGGCGATCAAGCAAAACAAGCTATCGCTCGTATCGAAGAAATTACTGCTGAAGTTGAAGTGGGTCGTATCTACAACGGTAAAGTAACTCGTATTGTAGATTTCGGTGCATTCGTTGCTATCGGTGGCGGCAAAGAAGGTCTGGTTCATATTTCTCAAATCGCAGACAAACGCGTTGAGAAAGTGAGTGACTACTTGGAAATGGGTCAAGAAGTTCCAGTTAAAGTACTGGAAATTGACCGTCAAGGCCGTATTCGCTTAAGCATGAAAGAAGCTCAAGCTAATCAGCAGGAAGCAACAGAAACTTCTTCTGAAGATTCTGCGAATTAATGATATTCTACTACCGATATCTAGACATAGGTATCGGTAGAGACTTATTATGATTGACAAGTAGGACGTCTAGAACGCTTTTTGTTGAAAGGTCTGACTTTGGGAGTGAGAAATGAAAACATTTCTGCGCAGTTGTTCTATTGCTGTTTTCATCTTTATTTCCGGATGCAGCACTAGTCCAGAGTGGCGTCAGAATGCGATTTTTGCCACACCATTGCAGCCTTCTTTACAACAAGAAGTGATATTGGCTCGTATAGAACAAATCTTAGCGAGCCGCTCATTAACTGAAGATGAATACGCACAGCTTTTATATGAGCGTGGTGTGCTGTATGATAGTCTCGGTTTACGAGCTTTAGCGCGCAATGATTTTTCAATGGCGCTATCAATACGACCAGATATGCTAGAAATTTTTAATTTTCTAGGTATCTATTTTACGCAGGCAGCGAATTACGATGCTGCTTATGAAGCGTTTGATTCTGTTTTAGAGCTTGATCCAACTTACAATAATGCGCGTTTTAATCGTGGTATCGCTTCGTACTACGGTGGCCGATTGAAATTGGCGCAGGATGATCTGCAGGCGTTTTATCAGGTCGATCCAAATGATCCCATTCGTTCGCTTTGGTTATATCTTGTAGAAAAAGAGATAAACACTGATTTGGCTAAACAACAGCTAAAACAGCGATACCAGCAGGCGGATAAAACGGGGCAATGGGGATGGAATATAGTTGAGTTTTATTTAGGCGATATTAATGAGAAAACATTAATGTTGAAACTAAATGAGGCTTCAACCGATAACACTTCGCTCGCTGAGCATCTTAGTGAAACTAACTTCTATTTAGGTAAGTATTACCTAAGTCTGGGGGACATGGATAGCGCAGAAGCGTTATTCAAGCTGACGGTTGCCAACAACGCACATAACTTTGTTGAGCACCGCTACGCATTGTTGGAATTAGCACTGTTAGGCCAACAAGAAGACCTAGCGGAATCGGACCAGCAATAGCTGACGAACATTTCTCTGATCAGTTTGAAAGCCATCATCTACATAGGATGAGGGCTTGTTTGTTCGTTTAATAATATAATTTGAGCCAGTTCACATTTTAGATGATAAAGACCGACAAACCATGCGGTATGTTATGTCAACTGGCTGCCATAATGAATGAGGCACAGTGACATGACTACTGAAACCGATATGACTTTTGCTGATCTAGGTTTATCAGCACCTATTTTGACTGCACTGAATGACTTAGGCTACGAGAAGCCTTCTCCAATTCAGCAACAATGTATTCCTTTCCTTTTAAACGGCAATGATGTTTTAGGTATGGCACAGACAGGTAGTGGTAAAACTGCCGCATTTAGCCTGCCTTTATTACACAATCTTGATGAATCATTAAAAGCACCACAAATTTTAGTTTTAGCACCTACTCGTGAACTTGCGGTTCAGGTTGCTGAAGCAATTGAAGATTTTTCTAAACACTTACCAAAAGTAAATGTTGTTGCACTGTATGGTGGTCAGCGTTACGACGTGCAATTACGCGCGTTACGTCAAGGTCCACAAGTTGTTGTGGGTACACCAGGTCGTTTATTAGACCATTTAAACCGTGGCACATTAGATTTATCTAAACTGAAGGGCTTAGTATTAGATGAAGCTGATGAAATGTTACGTATGGGCTTTATTGAAGATGTTGAAAACATTTTAAGTAAGATCCCAGCAGAACACCAAACTGCACTGTTCTCTGCAACAATGCCAGAAGCAATTCGTCGTATTACACGTCGCTTTATGAATGATCCTAAAGAAGTGCGCATTCAAAGTAGCGTAACGACACGTCCAGACATTAGTCAAAGCTATTGGATGACATTCGGCGCACGTAAAAATGAAGCGTTAATTCGTTTCTTAGAAGCTGAAGATTTTGATGCGGCAATTATTTTCGTTCGTACTAAAAACGCAACATTAGAAGTTGCTGAAGCTTTAGAGCGTAACGGCTATAACAGCGCAGCGTTAAATGGTGATATGAACCAATCACTGCGTGAGCAAACATTAGAGCGTCTGAAAAATGGTCGTTTAGATATTTTAATTGCAACTGACGTTGCTGCTCGTGGTCTTGACGTTGACCGTATCAGCCTTGTTGTGAACTATGATATCCCAATGGATTCAGAATCTTATGTTCACCGTATTGGTCGTACTGGTCGTGCGGGTCGTGCTGGCCGTGCAATTTTATTCGTTGATAACCGTGAGCGTCGTTTACTGCGCAATATCGAACGTACAATGAAGATGACTATTCCTGAAGTAGAACTGCCAAATGCAGAGCTTATCAGCCAACGTCGTCAGGAAAAATTTGCACAGCAAATCGCACAACAATTAGAAACTAGCAACCTTGACCAATACCGTGCTCTGTTACCTAAATTAGCTCCACAAGGTGAAGAAGCGCTGGATATGGAAACACTGGCTGCGGTATTACTGAAAATGGCTCAAGGTGAGCGTGCACTTATTCTGCCACCAGATCCAGTTCGTCGTCCTCGTCGTGAATTTAACGATCGTGACGATCGTCGTGGTGATGATCGCCGTCGCGGTGATAACGATCGCGAGCGTTCTCCTCGTCGTGAACGTCGTGATGCTGGCGAGATGGATTTATACCGTATCGAAGTGGGTCGTGATGATGGTGTTGAAGTGCGTCATATCGTTGGTGCGATTGCTAACGAAGGCGATATCAGTAGCCGTTACATTGGTAATATCAAACTGTATGGTTCTCACTCAACCATCGAATTACCAAAAGGTATGCCAACAGATTTATTAAGCCATTTCACACGTACGCGTATTATGAACAAACCACTGAATATGCAATTAGTGGGTGATGCTCAATCTCAGCCTTTCCGTGAGCGTCGTAATAACAGCCGTCGTGATGGTCAGCCACAAGGTGGTCGTCGTTTTAACAATGGTGATCAACCACAACGTCGTGGTAATAACGACCGTGGTGGTGAGCGTAGCAACGATCGTGGTGGCGAGCGCGGTAACTTCCGCAGTCGTAACAACGAAGGTACACCACGCCGCCGTAGCAGCTCTCATAACCAATAAGAGTTGGTAATTAACTTAATTTTTAATTGAGTTGATGACAAAAAATAAAACCAGTCAATGAAAGTTGACTGGTTTTTTTATCATTTGATTAGTAATATAAAATTTATTACGACACATTTCTGTCAATATAAACAATAGGAAAGCTTATTCAAGTAAATCGGTTAGATTTACGTGCAGATTTTAATTTATAACAAATTAGCTTAAGCCAATCGCTTCTTTTAATGGCTTTAAATATCGACGGCTGACAGGAATTTGGCTGTTATTGTGTAATATCAACTCCGCTTGCCCATTATCGCCAAAAACAATCTCATTAACATAATCCATATTCACTAAATATTGGCGATGGCAACGGACCAGCTGTGTCCGTGTTTCTAACGTGCGTAATGTTAATTCTGTAAAGCCTTCTTGACCTTGATTATTGGTTACATAAACCCCACTGAGCCTTGATGTTGCAAATACCGCTTCATCAATGGGCATTAACCAAATACGGCTATGACCTGTACAAGGAATACACTTTAAACGTTCTTCAGGAGGCGTTAAGAGATCAATATTCTGCTTATTACCTTGGCGTAAACGGTTTAATGTTTTTGTTAGGCGCTCTTGCTCTAAAGGTTTGAGTAGATAATCAAAGGCGTGCTCTTCAAAGGCTTGGATTGCATACTCTTCAAATGCGGTTAAAAAGACGATATACGGGCGATGTTCAGGATCAAGCATTGTGACCATTTCAAGCCCTGTAATGCGTGGCATTTGAATATCAAGAAAGACGACATCGGGTTTCTTACGGTGTATCTCTCCTATGGCTTCAATTGCATTACTGCATTCACCAACAATATGAATATCCTTTTCGACTTCAAGTAAACAACGTAAATTTTCACGAGCTAACGGCTCATCGTCAACGATTAATATATTCATTGTTATGCAACGTTATCCATGCTTTTTTCTAGGGGTAAGCAAATTTTCACCTTTGTATATTCATCAGCTTGGCATTCCACTAAAACACCATAAAGTTCGCCATAGCGTAATTTTAATCGCTTATCCACCAGCCTCATTCCTAACCCTAATTCATGAGAAGGGCATTGGGGTTGATAAAGCCCCGCATTATCACAGATTTCAATAATGATTAAATGGTGCTCTTGGTGTGCTCTAATTGTAATCTTTCCTGTATCTAATAACTGTGATGTTCCATGTTTAATTGCATTTTCGACCATTGGTTGAAGCGAAAAAGCAGGCAAACGGGCATTAGCTAGGCTTTCAGGAATTTGAATATCAATCTGTAATCGTTCCTGAAAACGGGCTTTTTCGATTTGCAAATATGCATTCACATGTTCAATTTCATCACTTAATGTCACAACTGCTTCAGGTCTTTTTAAATTTTTACGAAAGAAAGCAGAGAGAAATTGCACTAATTGCTTTGCTTGTTCGCTATCTCGTCGAATAACTGCTTGTAGTGTATTTAATGCGTTAAAAAGAAAGTGGGGATTCACTTGCGCATGGAGAAGTTTAATCTCTGACTCTAAAAGAGATTGCTTATTTCGCTCATATTGTCCAGCCAGAATTTGTGCAGATAATAGACTTGCAATCCCTTCACCTAGGGTTCGGTTAATAGAACTAAATAGGCGATTTTTAGCTTCATAAAGTTTTATTGTGCCAATGACTTGGTTATTTTCGCCTCTTAATGGAATAACTAAGGTTGAGCCAAGTTTGCAATGGGGTGAAAGCGTACAACGGTAAGGTGTTTCATTACCATCTGCATAAACAACTTCATTATTATTGATGGCTTGTTTGGATTGTTCTGATGAAATAGGTGTACCCGGTAAATGATGATCAGCGCCAATACCAATAAAGGCGAGGAGTTTTTCTCTATCTGTAATCGCAACGGCACTGACTCTTAGTTCTTGATAAATGACTTTTGCCACTCGAGTGCTATTATCTTGATTAAACCCTTTACGCAAAATACCTTCGGTGCAAACGGCAATTTTTAATGCTTGAGCTGAAAATGCACTGGTATATTTTTCAAATATTGCCCGTCTATCTTGTAATATTCGAATAAACATCGCCGCACCAACGGTATTTGCGACAATCATTGGGGCAGCAATATCTTTCACTAAGGCAAGCGCTTCATTAAATGGGCGAGCTAATAATAAGATAATGCTCATCTGTATTATTTCGGCAAAGAAAGTCACGGCTGCTGCGGTCCATGGATTAAATATGCGGTGCATTTGCCCGCGTTTGACGTAATAACGGTGAACTAATCCGCCAATTAATCCCTCTACAATAGTAGACACCATACAGCTAAATGCGGTCATACCGCCCAGAGAATAACGGTGTAAGCCTCCCGTAAAACCGACAAGGAAGCCGACATAAGGGCCACCTAGTAATCCGCCTAATACCGAACCAATGGCACGCGTATTGGCAATAGAATCATTAATATGTAGCCCAAAATAGGTGCCCATAATACAAAAAATAGAGAAAATGACGTAGCACATCAACTTATGCGGAAGCTTTATCGTGACCTGTAGAAGTGGCGTAAATAAAGGTGTTTTGCTTAAAAACCAAGCAATGATTAAATAAACGCACATTTGCTGTAATAACAGCAAAATAAGATCAAATTCGTACATAAGTATCGAGTACCGTTCTCTTCTTTATCTGATAAATATAAAAATACCAGATAAAACAGGGCTATTAATGAGGCGATAAAGTTTGATATAAGAATAACTTAATCGCACTTTCAAAGAAAATATTCCTTTGCGTCAGTGATCTGGCGCACAAAATTCTTAAAGAAATTCTGAGTTATTGTGTAATATAACTCCGTCAGTGAGTGTTCTACTTCACTATTAAGGTCTAATCGTTATATGAAAAAAAGAGCCATCTATCTTATTTTATTAATGCTAATACTAATTGCATTAGCCATACTTTTCCGCGCGCATAATCAATATTTATTACTGCAAGGCGAAGTGGATGCACCGGAAGTGATTGTCGCCTCTAAAGCCAAAGGCCGTGTGATTGAGCGTCATATAGAGCGAGGTGATGATGTAAAAGCGGGGCAATTGATGATCACATTAGAAAGCCCCGAACTCAATGCGCAAGTTGCTGCACTTGAGGCCGCTAAAGCACAAGCACAAGCTCAGTTAGATTTGTCATTACATGGCACAAGAGAAGAGAGTATTCGTAACCTAGAAGCCGTGTTATCTCAAGCAAAAGTGGAAGCTGCAAATTCAGCAAGAGATTATCAGCGTATCAGTGCTGTGGCGAATAAAGGCTATGTATCAGCGACAGAACTTGATAATGCACGCCGTAGCCGTGATGTTGCTTCACAACGTGTAAGAGCCGCGCAAGCTGAGCTTGATGAAGCCCAAAATGGTGATCGTATTGAATTACGCCACAAATATACGGCGGCGGTGCAACAAGCAGAACAACAACTTATTGAGTTGAAGATCCAACAAAACGATCTACAAGTTAAAGCGCCAGTGGATGGAGAAGTTGGTCCTATTCCTGCGGAAATTGGTGAGCTTTTTAATGCGAATAGCCCACTTGCTACACTGATCCGAATTCCTGATGCTTATTTTGTTTATAACCTCCGCGAAGATATCTTAGCGGATATACGTAAAGGTGATCGCATTACTATCACGGTTCCCGCATTAGGCAATAAAGAAGTAGAAGCTGAAATTCGCTATATCGCCCCAATGGGCGACTACGCAACAAAAAGAGCAACAAGAGCAACAGGTGATTTCGATTTAAAAACATTTGAAATCCGACTGTATCCTGTTACGCCAATTGAAGGGCTACGTCCTGGTATGAGCGCATTATGGCGCTGGGATAAATAAGGACGAATAATGAGAGTAAAGGCAGCTTGGCGTGGCTTTAGTAGCGCATTTTCACGAGAAACTCATATGGCAGTTCGTAGCCCCGTTTTTCACTGGCTAAGCTGGCTGTTTCCATTGATGTTGTTTACGTTAATTAGTGCTAACTTTTCTGAAGGCACATTGCTGAACTTGCCTGTTTCCGTGATTAATAATGACAATAGTCCATTATCAAGGACCCTGATTAGAGACCTAAATGCAGGCTCTCATGCACAATTAAATACGCTAGACGGTAATCCTCGCACAGCAATGGAGCGATTAGGTAGCGCAAAAGATTACGCGATACTGACCATCCCTCGACACTTTGAAAGTAAGGTATTAGCAGGAAAGCAACCGACCACACGGATGTATTACAACGGATTGTATTATGCGGCGGGGAGTTATGCGATTCAGGACTTTAGCGGACTCATTGCAGAGCTTAATGCGCAATATCGCACTGTTTTAGCGCAAGAGATGAATAAGCCCGTTCCACCATTGGCAAAAGTTACGCTCTCTTATGACAGTTTGTTTAATGCCAGCGGGAGTTATATTTATTACCAGCAATTTGCGGCTACGATCCATATGCTCCAACTGTTCGTCGTGACTTGTACTATTTATTCTTTGTCACGAGGAAATATGCTCCTGAATATTAAGCCTTTTACTTTTGCGCTTATTGGGAAGCTTACACCTTATACGCTGTTTTTCTTAACCTTATTAATTGTCGAACTCGCGGCATTAGTGCATTTTTCAGGGGCAAAGGTGAACGGTAATCCGCTATACATGGTGTTAGTGGGATTCTTCTATATTATTGCAGCTCAAAGTGTGGGGTTGCTGCTCTTTGCGTTTACCAATAGTGCGATAACGGCATACAGTATGATAGGTATGTTGGTGAGTATCGCATTGGCATTTTCAGGCATGGCTGTGCCCGAGCTTTCGATGATATTGCCTGCAAGGATCATCTCTAACTTAGAACCATTAACGCACGCCTTAAATGCGATGTTTGATATCTTCTTAAGAGAAGTATCACTACAAGGCATTTTATATGTGTGTTCACTTTTGCTGATTTATCCTTTTGCTATCGCCTTTTTAGTTCGTAAACGTATTTTTAAACGATTGGAATTACAGGTAGGTGTTGCATGATGCAAATGTATTTCCAAACCTTTAAGCGTGTTCTATTGGGTATGTTAGAAAAACCCATGTGGATGTTACTTATTGTTTCTCTGTGCATTATGAGTTTGGTTTATGCCAAGCCTGTACTGTGGGATCTTCCTGTGGCTGTTATCAATCAAGATCACAGTCCCGCAAGTTATTCACTGATCCGCGCATTAAACTCCACACCAAAACTAAGTATCAAGAATTACGATAATTTAGATGAAGCTCGCCACGATATGATTATGCGAGAGTTATTTGCCATTATTATTGTTCCAACCGATTTTGAGAAAAAACTACTCAATGGTAAAGATGTTACTGTGCCTGTATTTGGTGATGCGACAAACCGTCTGGCTAGCGGGCAAATTCAACAAGAGTTGATGTTGGCTTATCAGCAGTTATTAGATGCTTACAATGGACGTATTTTGAGAAATGCAGGCTTTAGTGTTGAACAATCAAAAATCCTATTAAAGCCTATTCAAGGCGAAACCATTGCGATGTATAACCCTGGGGTAAGTTTTGCTGCGATTATTTTCCCTGGCTTATTAGTGATGCTATTACAGCACTCACTTCTAATAGCTTGTGTCCGCGTCAGTATCGCGGTGAGAAGTACCCCGAAAGGAAAGCCACCTTTAGCGGTTTATCTAGGGGCATTATCTGCACTTATTCCGATTTGGTTATTTTTATCTGCGGTATTCTTTGCATTGTGGCCGTGGGTATTGGGTTACCGCCAGGAAGCGCCGCTTTACCAGATTTGGATGCTGACTTTCCCATTCTTATTGGCGGTCTTAGGGTTAGGTAAGTTAATTACAGAATGCTTACGCAGTGTTGAGATGATTTATCTGACACTAGCCTTTGTGACAACACCAGTGTTCTATATTTCTGGCACAATCTGGCCATTACAAGCAATGCCAGATTGGGTATTTGCCATTTCATCTGCATTACCTTCTACATGGGCTGTAAACGCCATGGCGGGAATCAACCAAATGGGGCTGTCATTCCAAAGTATATTGGGTGATATCGTGATGATGCTCGTTTTAGGTGTGATTTATACGGTATTAGGTGTGCTGGTGGGTATGCTACGTAATGGTGAGTTAAGACATATTACGCATCAGTTTAAGCATTGGTTACATCATCGTGGTGAGTCAAAATAAAAAGCCCTTAAGGGCTTTTATTTATCAATATTGTAGATCTTATCTTTACTAATAATATTTACTATGTGGTGGCAACAATCCATTGATAATTTTCTTGGTTCCCATTTTGAAATATCTATTAATGAAAGACCGTGGTAACTCCAAGGAATAATACCGCTTACACCACATCCATAATGATTTAATTGATCTATAAATGTTTTGTTAAGTGTATCATATATCTTTACTTCACCAATTCTAATCCTGCCAACTTACGCCAATAACCATTACAGTCATGATGATGAATCGTTGTAAGAGGTTGTTGACCTTGCTCATTTTGGCGAAATTGTTGCAAGGTATCAAAAATAGCGTCAGATTCAGGTGAAAGGCGAATAATATCCACTAAACCTGCCATTGAAGCTTGATCGTTACCCAAGTTATAGCAATAACCACTTTGTGTTTGAATGCCATTAAGCACAAACACTCGCTGATTTTCTTGTGATAATACTTCACGGCCTTGAGGGTATTTTTGACAACAGGTTTCACAATCATCTTTAGAGCGATTTTCAGAACGCGCAGTAAAACAACGTGCTGAATAAGCGAGAGGAAGATGCCCATAAGCCAATACTTCAACTTCAAACTTATTGCGAATGCCTAATTTTTCACATTGATTTAAAAGATTATTTAACCACTCGCGAGAAAGCTCAACAGGCATACACCAACGCATCATGCCTTGTTTATGCAACAAACGTAGTGCATAAGCGTTGTAGCAGTTAAGCCCGTGGCCTGCAACAAAAGGAAGATTGCGCTCGTAAAGCATATTAATCACGCCAAAATCATGTGCTTCAACTAAAAACTCACCGTTATCAACCAGCTTAGCAATTTCTTTCAATTCAGAAGGTGCTTGTAATAACGCTAAGGTAGAAAGAACCACTTGTTTGCCACTTTTAGCGACTTCTTTGGCGAGGTTTATCCAATCTTGAGGTTTGGTTTCTCGGCGTTTACTGCAAACTGTTTCGCCTAAATAAATAATATCAGCGTCGCATTGTTTTGCTTTTTCGTAGAACGCTTCAAGTGTCTCTTTTTGCCAATAATAAAGTACAGATCCTAATGCATATTTCATTTTCGTATCCTTATTATTGCCATTTACGGTGATAAGCACCCAGTGTTGTTTGTGTTCCTTCTGAAATCTTTCCTAGCGCGTTCATCCAACGTGGATTAGTACTAAAACCTTGAGGATCTTTCTTACATTGATCAATGGCTGCACGCCAAACTCTCGCCACTTCTGTCACATAGGCAGGGCTACGTTGACGACCTTCAATTTTAACTGACGCAATATTCATCGCCATTAATTCAGGTAAGAGTGAAAGAGTATTGAGGCTCGTAGGCTCTTCTAATGCGTGATAACAGTGATCATCAACAAAATAGCGACCTTTACACAGTGTTGGGTAGCCTGCATTTTCATCAGGTGAATAGCGGTCTATCAAGACATCATTAAGGCGAGATTCCATCCCTTGTGGTGTTTGTTGCCAACGTACAAAACGTGCAGGAGAGCAAGCACCTACCGTATTTGGCGATTCACCTGTTAAATAAGAAGAGAGATAGCATCTACCTTCAGCCATAATACATAAACTGCCAAAGGCAAAAACTTCTAAAGGTACAGGGCTAGTTTGTGCTAATTGTTTGACTTGATGAATAGATAGAACACGAGGAAGAACAATACGAGCCACATCGAAGTTACGTTGATAAAACTCAATAGCTTGTGTATTGGTTGCTGAGGCTTGTACTGAAACATGACGTTCAATATGAGGATAACGCTCTGCAGCGTACTCTAACATGGCGATATCCGCCAAGATAAGAGCATCAGCCCCTAAAGATGCCGCCATATCAACGGCTTTTTGCCAGCGTTCAAATCCATCAGGGTGAGCAAAGGTGTTTATTGCAATATGCAATTTTCGCTGGTGGCGATGAACATAATTAACCGCTTCTTGTAACTTCTTTTCTGTGAAATTTAAACCAGCAAAATGTCTTGCATTAGTATCATCTTTTAAGCCGATATAAACGGCATCCGCACCATTATCTATGGCCGCTTTTAAGGCAGGTAAATTACCCGCTGGGCACAGCAATTCCATCTTCACTTCCCTTTAGAAATTAAGAATGATCAGAAATTGTAATGAGCAGGATAAAAAAAGGTTTTGATTTAGGGCAGAGAACTTCGTTTTTTGCTTAAGTAAAATCAAAGAACACAAAATGTGAGCAACGGATTAACCGAATATTGATATAGGATCGCAGAATATCTGTCTATATCTGGCACAATAGCCCGTAATTTTATTTATAGGAGTCCGAACGTGTTTAACAAAATTCGTACCCATTTGGTTAAAGAGGGACCTCGTTTTTTACGTTACCCTTTACAAGTTACCCCATTTGCTCTGCAACGCGATATTTTAGAACAGTTTTTAAGCTGGCAATTTCGTGAATCTTTAGCGGAAGGCGATTTGCACTTTCTAGAAAATAAATGGCTAAAAGTTGAGATAAGAGACTTACATTTACAGTGGTTTATCAGTGTTTGTGATGATAAATTAGTGGTCAGTCGCTTAGAAAAAGAAGATGTCAGCTTTAGTGGAAATGCAAATGATCTTATTTTAATTGCTGCGCGCAAAGAAGATCCTGACACCTTATTTTTCCAACGCCGTCTACAAATTGAGGGTGATACAGAACTCGGGTTATATGTTAAGAACCTGATGGACGCAATTGAATTAGACTCAATGCCATCTGTGTTGCGTTTTGGTTTATTACAACTGGCTGAGTTTGTAAAAAGTGGGCTTCAAGAAGAAACCGAAGACACTCTACACAGCCATGAACTGAGCTCAACTTCATGCTAATACGTGTTGAAATTCCCGTTGATATTCCAGCTATTGATAACCTTTTACGTCAAGCGTTTCCTACAGGTGCAGAAGCTGATTTAGTGGGACATTTACGAGAAGAGGGACTGCTGACATTAGGTATGGTCGCAGTCGATGATGAAGGCCACGTTATGGGTTACATTGGCTTTACACCCGTTGATGTTGATGGTGTCGATTGCCAATGGGTAGGGCTTGCGCCTCTTGCTGTTGCACCTGATTTCCAGAACCAAGGTATTGGACGCCAACTGATTAATGAAGGGTTAGATAGCCTAAATGAATTTGGTTATGGCGCTGTGGTGGTATTAGGTGAGCCAGAGTACTATCAAAAATCAGGCTTTATTCCTGCAAAATCACAAGGGTTACATTGCAAATGGCCTGACACCGAAGAGGCATTTCAGTTCTATGCTCTCGATAATGGTAATGTTGAAAATATTCATGGTTTAGTGAATTTCTCGCCATTATTTGATGAGGTTTAATCGAACAGATTGTCTATCGTGTTAAATACAACGCAATGTCTGAAGGCTGGTCTTTGATCAGCTTTTCTTTTTGCGTTTTCTTCAATTGTTTTAATTGGTATTCCAGTTGAGAAGCACGTTGCCGAGAGCCTATTTGGCAATGAAACTCTAATAATAAAGGTCCTTTTCCTTTCAGTGCTTTAGCACCGGTTCCATTCTGGTGTTGAGTAAAGCGTCGCTCAACGTTTGTCGTTATCCCTGTATAAAGATAGCCAAGACGATTTCTGACAATATAGAGTGACCACACTGTATCAGCCATCATTTTTTCCTTTTCGTGCTACTTTTTTTTTGATAAATAATATTTCTTAATTTTTGAATTGAGTAATTTATCGTTTTATCAAAATGAAATCTATTAGATATATCAATATGTTGTGAAATATTTGTGACAGAATGCTTTGTTATTTATGAAATGACATTCAATTTTTTTGAAAATGAACAGCAATTATTGCTAATTTTAAAGTTAAATTAAAGCGCATAGTATGATCCATATCACAGAGAGACACTCCGCGATACCTAACAAAATTAGAATTTAATTGGAGTTTATTATGAAAAAATCTACATTAATCGCTGCAACATTAGCTTTAAGTGCTATTTCATTCGGTTCAATCGCATCTGATAGCGTATCAAAAAGCCCTTTTGTTAATGGTGAGTATATCACAATCACAGGTAGCGATACTTTAGATGGTTTAACCACTAAAATTGCTCAAATTGCAAAAGATGAAGGTGCAAAAGGCTTTAAAGTTGTTGGCGCAACAGGTGACGATTACCTCACTGTAAATGCTGAAATTTATCGTTAATTTTAATTATTTTCGATAAATAACCTGTAATAAGAGACACGCGGTAAGACGCTCGTTTTGATGATATAATTATCAGCTAAACAGCGTCTCTTTTTGTATCTATACAGGTGTATTATGTCTTCTTTAGACTCGATCAAAATAATTAAACAATACATTCGAGATAACCATGTGTTTACCTTATGTACAACTCGTTCATTAGGTGATGTTTGGTGTGCAAATTGTTTTTATTGGTTCGATGAAAGCCAGATGAGGCTTGTTTTTCTTTCTGAAAAGAAAACGCGTCATGCTCAAATGATGCAGGAAAATTTATTAGTTGCAGGAAGTATTAGTACGCAAGAAATTGCAGTATCCGATCTACAAGGTATTCAATTCACGGGTTCTGTTGCTTTACTGGCAGGTAAGGACGACATCAACGCAAGAAAACATTATTGTTTACACTTTCCTGTCGCATTAGCCGCCATCCATGTGCCTTTATGGGAATTACAATTACAAGAAATTAAGATGGTCAATAATCAGTTAGGTTTTGGGACTAAGCTGTATTGGCAACGCGATTAAGCTGATTATTTTTCTCAAATTTCTTTTATTCCCAAAAATAATGATTTTTCTGTTCCCACCCTTTTAAAGACATACATGAAGTATAGAAGGTTCTTCTGTCTTCTTGATTAATGTCCTCAACATAACTTTCTGTCATTGGTACGCGTTCAGTGTAGGTTTTTTTATCACCACAATGGTCTTTATCATCTTTACGACACGTTCTTTGTACATCACGATAAACAGTACGTTGTAGCACTTCTTTGCGGATAGGGTAACGAGTATTGGCATCGAGATCACAAATTAGCTTTGCTTCTTGTAATGTGTAATCTGATGCGCCTTTGGGTTCCCAAGTACTACTGCAACCCGAAAGTAAAATCATTGAAAATAAAGGGAAGAGTGCTAATTTCATATCAAATATCATCATAAAAAGAATAGTCAAGAGCGTTAATAATAAAACAAAACTAATCACTTTGACCATCTTTTTTGAAAATGATTCGCATTTGATAACAGGAGTGATTAAGTAAGAATGGTAAGAAAAAAGCCCATTATATAAATGGGCTTTTAGGGATTACTCAAATGATGAAAGATTTTTTTCTATCTCAGCATCTATTTCAGTATGCTGGAGATGTTTAGCACCGAGTTTCTTTTTCAATTCGGTGCCTAGCTTCACGAGTTGTTCTCGATTCGCTTTAGACTGCTTTTTACCCCATTTTTTTAAATGGTAGTTCAGTTCATGATCTTCAGAAAAGCTTACATATTTATTATCACTTAAAGGCATACATCCTCCAGTTAATTTAATTCAATGTGTATTACTTCAATTTATGGATCACCTGATTACTACTACCACGCCACAGTAATGCGGGATCATAAAGTTCTTGTACGAACTTCCCATCAATCAGTACGTTAATAAAGTTAACGACTTCTTGCTGCTCTGGGGTTAAGTCAGCCAGTAAGTAGCCAGTCCAAACCCAAATATCTTTCTCAGGGCATTCCGTTTTAACGCGTTTTACCAATTTTAATATAGCAGAAAGATTTTGAGGGTGTAGTGGATCTCCACCTGAAAGTGATAATCCTTGTCGTTTAATCCGACTGTCTTGAAGATCAGCAATGATCTGATCTTCCACTTCTTGTGTAAATGGCTTGCCCGACGTTAATGACCACGTTGATTTGTTATAACAGCCTCGGCATTGGTGTATGCACCCTGCAACAAACAGGGTGCAACGAGTACCAGGACCATTTACCACATCAACAGGATAATATTGATGATAATTCACTCTGTTAGCCTAACTGACCATTTGCCAGATGTTTAACTCGACGTTTAACTTCTTCCTGTTTACCCGCATTAAATGGACGTGAATCGGGGCTACCTAAATATCCACACACACGGCGAATAACAGAGACTCTAGCAGGGTTGTGATTACCACAACGCGGGCAAGTAAAGCCTTTACTGGTGCAAGAGAATTCACCGGTATAACCACAGTCGTAACATTCGTCTATTGGAGTGTTTGTTCCATAGTAAGGAACTCGGGTATAGCTATAGTCCCACACATCCTCTAACGCTTTAAGGTTATGCTGTAAGTTTGGATATTCGCCATAGCAGATAAAACCGCCACTTGCTAATGGAGGATAAGGCGCTTCAAAATCCAGTTTGTCGTATGGGTTTACTTTTTTCTCAACATCTAAGTGGAAGCTGTTGGTGTAATAACCTTTGTCGGTAACACCAGGAAGAATACCGAACTCTGCGGCATCTAAACGACAGAAACGGTCACATAAGTTTTCGCTTGGTGTGCTATAAAGGCTAAAGCCATAACCTGTTTCAGCTTTCCATTGATCTGTGGCTTCACGTAGACGATTAATAATCGCTACCGCTTTTTCTCTTAAGGTTTCGTCGTCAAAAACGTGTTTTTGAGTACCAAACAGTGCATTAATGGTTTCATGAACACCAATATAACCAAGAGAAATTGAGGCTCTACCATTTTTAAAGATTTCAGCCACATTATCATCTGCTTTCAAGCGAACACCGCAAGCACCTTCCATATAAAGGATAGGGGCAACACGCGCTTTGACGTTTTCTAAACGAGCAATACGTGTCATCAGCGCTTTTTTCGCTAATTCAAGGCGGTCATCAAGTAGTGACCAGAATGTCGCTTCATCACCTTGAGCTTCAATAGCAATACGCGGTAGATTCAGGCTGATAACGCCAAGGTTATTACGCCCCTCGTGGATCATTTCGCCATTTTCTTCGTAAACACCTAAGAAACTACGGCAACCCATTGGAGTTTTAAATGATCCCGTCACTTTCACAACTTGATCGTAATTTAAGATATCGGGATACATGCGTTTACTTGCGCATTCAAGAGCAAGTTGTTTGATATCGTAATTAGGATCACCAAACTTATGGTTTAAGCCATCTTTAATGGCAAAAACGAGTTTAGGGAAAACAGCCGTTTTACGGTTTTTACCTAAACCTGCCATACGGTTTTCAAGAATAGAGCGTTGAATTAAACGCGCTTCTTTTGATGTACCAAGACCAAAGCCAAAAGTGACAAATGGGGTTTGTCCATTAGCCGTATGCAGCGTATTGACTTCATACTCTAAAGATTGGAATGCGTCGTAACACTCTTTTTCAGTGCGTGCAGTGGCATAGGCTTCTTTGTCAGCAATTTGCCATTCTTCTGCCACTTTATAGTGTTTGTCATAACTTGCTTTTACAAATGGCGCTAATACTTCATCGATACGATTTATCGTTGTACCGCCATAAATATGGCTTGCCACTTGTGCGATAATTTGTGCAGTTACTGCTGTTGCTGTTGAAATAGATTTAGGGGGTTCTATTTCCGCATTTCCCATTTTAAAGCCATTGTTTAACATGCCCTTAAGGTCAATTAGCATACAGTTAAACATAGGGAAAAACGGTGAATAATCGAGATCATGATAATGAATTTCACCACGCTCATGAGCGAGTACCACATCTCTTGGCAGGATATGCAATTTTGCGTAATGTTTAGCCACAATACCCGCAAGTAAATCACGCTGGGTAGGGATAACCTTACTGTCTTTATTCGCATTTTCATGAAGAATAGAGACATCACTTTGTTCGATAAGACCTCGGATTTCCTGAGTTAGTCTTCCACGTTGCTCACGAGCAACATCTCGGTCATGACGGTATTCAATGTAGGCTCTGGCGACATCTTTATGTTCGCCAGCCATCAGCTGATTTTCTACGGCGTCTTGGATCTCACGGATATCGACATTCGAACGTCCTGCGAGAGATTGTGAAACGGATTGCGCGACAGAATCGCAATAATCATCATCAGTGATCTCACAAGCTACGGCGGCTCTTTTGATAGCATCGCTGATGCGGGTTTGGTCAAAAGAGACTTTACATCCGTCTCGTTTTATCACTATGGTTTTCACAATCTTGCTCCTTAACTATTTATCCACAGGCTCAAATCCCATAAAAACAGGTGATGGCACAGCATTCAGGCTTATTGTGGATAAGATGTGTATAATTACTATATGTTGTAGGTCGGTATGTATTAAAGCACAATATATAGTTATTGGAAGGGAAATAATCTTCATTAAAACTGATCTATATCAAGGTATTTTTGCTACGTCAGGTATCAAGAGGGATTAGCCGAATTGTAAATATGTGCCAAAAACAGAAGTGATAAATTATTCATCAAAAAGTGAGAACATAAAAAAAGCAAAGTGCTCATTAAGAGACCTTTGCTTTTTTATGACTCATTATTGAGACGAAATTAACGGATAGCGATAACTTCGATTTCTACTTTTGCATCTTTTGGTAAACGTGCAACTTCAACACATGAGCGAGCTGGGAATGCGGCATTATGCTCTTTAAAGAACGCTTCATAAGCCGCATTGATTGTACCAAAATCATTTAAATCTTTTACGAAAACAGTAGTCTTGATGATGTTAGCAACGGTTAAACCCGCTTTTTCAATGATTGCTTTTACGTTTTCTAAAGATTGACGAGCTTGCTCTGCGGCATTATCAGAAACAAATTCACCGGTTGCAGGATCAACAGGTAATTGACCTGAAGTGATCACTAAGTTACCTAAATCAACACCTTGTACATAAGGGCCGATTGCAGCAGGGGCTTTATCGGTATTAATTTCGTAAGACATGTAGAACTCCTGTTTTTATAAGATTAACGCTAACATTCGATTAGTGTGGCGCTATTATAGCCAGTGCTTTAGGTTAGCAATATGACAGATGTCAGGCTTTATCATAAAGTCTGCAATTATAAAAAGAAAACGAACTCATGTAATTACTTCATTTTAATGTGTGTTTTTACCTGAATAAATGGGCTTTTTATAGAAAAATTTTTCATAAAAAATGAATTATATATAAATTTCATTTTTCAAAAATATCCCATTTATGCTTTTAGAGAGGAATTATTCTTTTTTGCTTAAAAAGTTTATGTCTTTTTGAAAAAGTGTATCTATAAATAATCACAATAAAGAAGATATTATTTTGATAGATGATTGTTTTAGATTGCAGCTATTAATATTTAATAAAAAACAACAAATTATCTATGTTAAAGAATAGATTTGATATAATCTTTGGTAAGTGAATATAGGCTAGAGTATTTGATTTAGAGAAAAGAAGGTGTTTATGAAAATAGCTAAAATAGCGTTAACTAATTTTCGTTGTTTTGAATATCTTGAAACAACCTTTGACCCTCATTTAACAGTACTTATTGCTCGCAATGGTGCAGGAAAATCAACATTACTTGATGCTATAGCCCTTTCTCTTGGTTCTTTTTTAACCCGCCTACCTAAAGTAAAAGGATTGAGTTTTAAAAAAACAGATTTTCTGGTTAATCAAGAAGGATTGCATCCCCCTTTTATGCGTATCCGTTGTGAAAGTATGGATGGCATAATTTGGGATAGAACTGAGCGAAGAGATCAAGCCAAAAAGACGTTAAAGGCTATTCCTGCAGGCGTTGGCCTTAAATCATTAAATGAACACGTCGATAAATATATCAATGCACACAATGAAGAAGCACCATACACTTTACCTATTTTTATCTATTATGGAACAGGCCGAGGTGTATTTGATATACCATTACGGAAAAGGGCTTTCAGTAAACATTTTTCAAGATTTGAAGCGTTTGATGGTTCGTTAGAAAGCCGAACTAATTTTAAGCGTTTTGTACAATATTTTTATCAATTAGAAGAAAAAGAATCAAGGTTACAAAAACAAGAGCGTTCTTTTGATATTGAATTACCTGAGCTTAGTGCGATACGGTTAGCAATACAAAAGCTCCTTCCTCAATTCAGCAATATCCGATCCGCTGTACCCGCAGGTATTATGGTCGATTGGGAGAGAATGGAAGGTGGGAAAAAGGTTATTCAACCATTAAGAATTGAGCAACTCAGCGATGGTTATCGTACAACATTAGCAATGGTGATGGATATAGCTTCTCGGATTGCCGAGGCCAATCCTTTTTCTCAAAATCCTTTAAATACAGAAGGGATCATCCTTATTGATGAGATTGATCTTCATCTTCACCCTGAGTGGCAACGTGAGTTTTTACCTCGATTAATCAGTGTTTTTCCAAATATTCAATTTATTGTTTCTACTCATTCTCCTTTTATTATTCAATCAGTTAAAAATGGTAAACTCATTGATTTAGATAAAGATGATGTAATGCGTAATGCGCTTTTAGATCAAGAACTGAGTATTGAAGATATTGCAGAAGATATAATGGGAATGGAAAATGTTCAGCGCAGTGCTTTATTTAATGAACAAGTTGAAATATCGGATAACTATTATAGATTACTTAAACAAGGAAAATCGCTGAATGATGCCGAAGTTCAACGTATTTCCCAACGGTTGGATGAGATAGAGTCTTCTTTTGGTGATAATCCTGCCTGGGTTGCATTAATGCGAGCTGAAAGAAGAAAAAGTGAGAAGAAATAAATATGCGCCCTATATCTCGTCCTCAATATACAGGAAATACAGTCACTCAATATAAAAGCTATTTATCTCATTTGATTGATGCATATGGAAATTATTGTTCGTATTGTGAATGTAAGAATAAAGTTGATGTAGAGCACGTTGTTCCTACATCACACAATGCTGCACTTAAGCTTGAATGGACTAATCTTATTTTAGGATGTCCTCGCTGTAATCGAGATTTTAAAAACAATAAGAATGAATCAAGAATAGGATATGTTTGGCCTGATGAACATAATACATATCATTTATTGAAATATCATATAGATGGCAGGGTAGAACCCGCTTTAAACCTCACTACCTCCCTTAAAAGGCAAGTACAAAATACTATTGAGCTTGTTTGTTTAGATGATTCAGAACAACCTCAAAAGCCTTTATGTCTTGGGCGGAGGGATGTATTCAAAATGGCGAATATAATTAAGAAGCATTATGTTAATGGCTATCAAACGTTAGATGAAGTAATGGATTGCGCAAAAACTAATTTTTGGTCTATATGGTATACCGTGTTTTATGACATACCTGAAGTGAAACGCTCGCTAGAAACGTTATTACCTAATACTGCTGCCGACCGAGTATAAATCTATTTTTTATCGAAAAACTATCTGCCCTTTCGAGCAGATAGTTAAAAGAATTAACGAATTACCGCATGGCGTTCGAACTCTTTTTCACAGTATTTGCAGGTTAATACAACATCTGAGGCCAGTTTTTTCACACGGAAACTACTTTGTACTGGCTCGTTATGGCTAATACAGTTGCTGTTCGGGCAAGGCACCACATCTTCAAGTAATTCAGGTAAGCTTAATGCCATCTTATTAATCACTTGATAATCATCGATAATATTTACCGTTGCTTGCGGTGCATACATTGCTAAACGGTTTGCTTGTTCTGGGGTTAAAAAGACATTCTCAATTTTAATTAAGTCTTTTTTACCTAAATTTTCTGAAGGTAAATTAAAACCCACTGTTATTCTTTCATCAGTTTCAGTTAAACGAAACAGTGAAAGAATTTTAAAGCCCACCTGCGCTGGAATATGATCAATAACAGTCCCACGTTTGATAGCTTCAACTTTTAGTTTGTGATCATGTGTCATGGTGTGCTCCTTATTAAAGAACTAAGTTTTTATTCAGAACTAAGGCAAGTAATGCCTGGCGTGCGTAGATACCATTGCCCGCTTGTTGGAAGTAGTAAGCGTAAGGTGTTTTATCTACATCAGTAGTGATTTCATCAATACGTGGCAGTGGGTGTAGGATCTTGAGGTTATCTTTCACATTCACAAGATCTGCACTGGTTAAGATAAATTGTGCTTTCACATTCGCATACTCAGATGGATCTAAACGCTCTTTCTGTACACGAGTCATATAGAGAATATCCAGCTCAGGCATGACTTCATCTACTGTTTCATGCTGGCTATATTCAACACCATTCTCTTCCAGTAAGTGAAGAATATGCTCTGGCATAGCGAGTACTTTAGGGGCGATAAAATAGAGATGATTACCTTTAAATTTCGCTAATGCTTGTGCTAGTGAGTGAACTGTTCTGCCATATTTTAAGTCACCGACCATCGCGATATTAAGATTATCTAAACGACCCTGTGTCTCTTGAATGGTAAACAAATCCAGTAAAGTTTGTGTTGGATGTTGGTTTGCGCCATCACCCGCATTAAGTACTGGAATATCGCCAGCAAACTCAGAAGCTAAACGCGCTGCACCTTCTTGAGGATGGCGAATAACAATGGCATCAGCATAAGTGCGAAGAACCGAAATGGTATCCGCTAAAGTTTCACCTTTTTTACCCAGTGAAGTGTTGCTTCCATCAGAAAAACCGACAACAGATGCGCCTAGGCGATGAATCGCAGTTTCAAATGATAGGCGAGTACGTGTTGATGCTTCAAAAAAGCAACTCGCAATCACTTTATCTTTTAACAATTCGTTATTAGGTTGCTGTTTTAATTTATTAGCAACGTGAAGAACAGCTTCCAAATCTTCCCTGTCCAGATCATTGATGGAGATAATATGCTTTTGGTAGAGCGGATTAGTCATTTGAGTTCTCCTTTAGCGATGAATTGTGCGATAAGTGGTTTTTTACAGGCCAAAAAAAACCCCTCAATAAGAGGGGTTTTAAAAAATTGGGCTATTGGAAAAAAGAGAATGCGCTTGCGACCAGTTAAGGTGCTTGTTTTAGTAACAAATTGGAATAGGCGCTGTTTCATCTTTCCTCCTGACAAATTGTGGCGCATTATACGCATCTTAGATTTGCACGCAAGCGTTTGCTTTTGTTTTTTTCTAAAAATTTTTTTTTGATTTAAAAATCAATAAGCTTGGGATAAAACAAAGAAAACACCTATTTTTTGATAAATAAAAAATAGGTGTTTTGCATGATTATGTATTTTAGAAAGGATTTGCAAGGGTAGCGACCATCACTGCTTTTATGGTGTGAAGACGATTTTCTGCTTCATCAAACACAATGCTGTGTTTTGATTCAAAAACCTCATCAGTGACTTCAAAACCACCATATAGGTTAAATTCTTCAGCTAATGCTTTACCCATCGTTGTTTCTTCATCATGAAAAGCGGGTAAACAGTGAAGGAATTTAACATCTGTATTTCCAGTTAATTTTATAACATCCATATTGACCTGATAAGGCTTGAGTAAAGCAATACGCTCTTTCCAAACCTCTTTCGGTTCACCCATAGAAACCCACACGTCAGTGTAAAGAAAATCTGCATTTTTAACGCCTTCAGCGACATTTTCAGTGAGTGTGATTTTTCCACCATTTTTTGTTGCAATTTCTTGGCATTGAGCAACTAAACCTGCTTCTGGCCAACATGCTTTAGGGGCAACTAAACGTAAATCCATACCTGTTAATGCTGCCGCTTCCAGCATGGTATTTCCCATGTTATTACGAGCGTCACCAAGGTAAGCAAACACAGTTTCTGATAACGGTTTAGTTTGATGTTCAGTGATAGTGAGTAAATCTGCTAGTAGCTGTGTTGGGTGAAATTCATTGGTTAAACCATTCCAAACAGGTACACCTGAATATTGTGCAAGTGCATCTACCGTTTTTTGCCCGTAACCCCGATACTGAATACCATCATACATACGACCTAATACTCGAGCGGTATCTTTTATCGATTCTTTATGCCCAATTTGGCTTCCTCCTCCTAAATAAGTCACTCTTGCGCCTTGATCAAATGCAGCAACTTCAAACGCACAACGGGTACGTGTTGAGTCTTTTTCAAAAATCAGTGCGATATTTTTTCCAGTAAGATATTGAGTTTCTTGACCTGATTTTTTGGCTTTTTTCAATTGCGTTGACAGTGTAAGCAGTTGCTGAATTTCCACAGGTGAAAAATCAAGCAAACGTAAGAATGATTTTTGATAAAAAGGGTTCATAGAGCGATATCCTGTTATTCAATTTATATTCAATTTATATTAATAAATATTCATCATCAACCCCTAAGACAAAACTTTTAATTTAAACAGTCTGCGATAAGGGCATCATATTAAGTATGGAGTGTTGATCCTGCCTGTGGGAGAATGAACGAGATACCTTTTCAGACTATTGCGGAGCATGATTATGGCGGACAGCAAAGAGTTAGCAGAACAACGTGAAGAAACACGTCTTATTATTGAAGAGTTACTGGAAGATGGCAGTGATCCTGACGCACTGTATGCCATTGAGCACCATATTTCTTGTGAAAACTTTGAAACACTAGAAAAAGCAGCAGTTGAAGTCTTTAAGTTAGGTTATGAAGTGACTGAGCCTGAGGAAATTGAAGTCGAATCAGGTGAGATCCTAGTTTGTTTTGATGCTGTGAGTGAAAGTGGTTTGAATGCTGAACTTATTGATGCCCAAGTTGAGCAATTAATGAATTTAGCTGAAAAAATGGGTGTCTATTACGATGGTTGGGGGACTTATTTTGAAGATCCTGACGCAGAGTATGATGATGAAGAAGGTGAAGACGAAGACGACGAAGAAGAAGAGTCTGATAAGTCATCTCGCTTACATTAATTTTTGCTAAATGTTGTCCTTTTATACCTGATTTATCAGTGCAAAATAATAGCACCAGCCACAAAATAATTACTTTGTGACTGGTGTTATTGGTTTTAAGATCGAGCGATTAGTTCATCACCCCAAATCTACCATTGTCATAATCATCAAAAGCTTGTTGTAACTCTTCTTGCGTATTCATCACAAAAGGTCCTTGTCCAGCAATCGGCTCATTAATCGGCTCACCTGTTAGAATTAAAACAAGGGTGTTACCCATTGATTCTAATGTCAGCGTATCGCCATGATTATCTAACACGACCATGTCATGTTGGCGTGCTATTTCACTGTCATTGATATGTACAGCACCTTTTACTACAAACAGCATTGCATTATGGCCTTCGGGAATACTGTAATGTGAAACACCTGCGTGATTTAAATGCAGATCCCACACATTCAGTGGTGAATAGGTCATTGCGGCACCTTGGGTATTGGCATAATTACCCGCAATGACTCTGACATAACCCTGACCATCAGGTAATTCAACATGAGGGATATCCTCTGCTTTTAGCGCCTGATAACGAGGCTGTGTCATTTTGTACGCTGTCGGCAGATTCACCCAAAGTTGCACCATTTCCAATACACCGCCTTCTTTGGTCATTTTTTCAGAGTGATACTCTTTATGCAAAATGCCAGAAGCAGCAGTCATCCATTGCACATCACCTGCGCCGATGGTTCCAGCATGACCTTTAGAGTCATGATGAGAAACTTCGCCTTGATAAGCGATTGTCACGGTTTCAAATCCACGATGAGGATGCGCTCCTACACCACGGGCATTAGTAACAGGCTTAAATAGTGTTGGCTCGGCATAATCCATCAGCAGAAACGGGCTATGTTTTTCACCATTTTCCTGATAGGAAAATAAGGTGCTGACTGGAAAGCCATTACCTACCCAGTGTGAATTTGGCGCCGAATAAATATGATTAATCTGTCTGATAGTCATGATTGTTCTCCGAGTTAAGGAAAGAAACCGCAATAACCAAGACACAGAAGGAGGTAATACAGATTATCGCGATTTCTTAATGAAGCTGATCATAAAGTGTTCGCGAGATGAACAAAATAGGGGGAATTTGTTGATGGTGTTCAAAAAAAATGAATGATTTTAATAGATAGAAATAAAAGAGATGTAATAAAGAAAATAGAAATAATAAATAGGCTATATTTAAATAATTGAATAAATAGTTTTTAGTGTAATAGATTTAATTTTTATTCATTTCTTCTCAAGAAATGAAAAATAAAAAACTACATTCTTTCTTAGCAACAATAAGTCAGAATGCAGTTTATTAATATGTTTATTTTTTAGTTCTTATTTGCTTGTGTCGCCACAGCCGCCAATAATTTTAGAAATAGAAACTGCTGGGTGCAGTAAGTAGTCGTAGTTACAGTCTTTTTCTTTATTGTATACGCTACCAGTACAACCAGTCATTACGGTAATTACAGAAGCAATAAGTGCAATTTTAACAAAGTTTTTCATGAAAAAATTCCTTTTAAATTTTAGAGTTATAAAAGCCATCACATGACTTTATCTGCATAAAGATATTAAATTAGCGATAAATAGCAATATAAAAAAGAAGGAGAATTAAAATAAAATAGAAGCTAAGAGATATTTAATTTAAGAAGTTAAATAGAGTTATCTAGAGTGAAATGAATAATAAATTAAACTTGTAGATTTTAATAAAATATAAGATAAGAATTTCATTAATAATACTTTGATAATAATTAATTAAGAAATTAATTGTGAGAATAAGTATAAAATATACTGTATTTATATCATTTTGATAAACAGAATTTGTGTTAATAGGTGCTATTTTTGACAATAAAAACCCGTATCAGAAATACGGGTAAAGTAAAACTTATTTTATTTATTGTATTACTTAGGGAACAGCAAGAACGCTTAAAGTGGCTTCACCATACGGATCTCACAATCACTATGTCCAGTGTTGCCTAATGCTTCATCAATAAATTCGAATCCTAGCTTTTCGTATAAACCGACAGCCGCTTTTAAGATATCTGTGGTTTCTAAATAGCAACGGTTAAAGCCTTGCTCTTTACCAAATTCAAGAGATTGTAGAACGATTTTTTTCGCAATACCTTTGCCTCGTAGTTTGGATGAAAGGTATATTTTTTGTAATTCACAAGTATTGCCATCACCTCCAGCAAGTGGTGCGACACCGCCGCCGCCAACAACTTCTCCATCCATCTCAACAATCCAGTAAGCACTGCGTGGCTGATGATAAACTTCATAAAGGGTATCTAAAATTGGGTCGGCAACAGCAAAGCCTTTATCGGCAGTTAAACCGTGCTCTGCGGAGACTTCACGAATAACGCGTGCAATACCTGCGTTGTCTTTTTCTTCAATTGCTCGGATAACAATATTTGAGGTTATAGCTTGGGTTGCAGTCATAGTTGCACTCATCGTTTTCACTTATTAGTAGAATACTTTTTGATTATTTATTGAGAGAGCACCGGAAAGGAACTTCTTCATTGAAAGTAGCGCGGGTGGCTACAAAAACTATCTTAATTGATTAAGCGTGTTTGTAAACCGTTAACCCTTTTTCTTTGCTTACTTATCCCCTTTATTTCTAGCGTTATATTTTAGCGAGTGATTAAATTTAAGCGAAAATAAGGGGGAGAAAGGCGGATTGACGAGAATAGAACCGAGAATAACAAGAAATGAAGTGAAAAATGGTTTTATTTTTTAGCTGAATGATATTAAGTCAAAACCCGCGATAAACGCGGGTTTTTATTATTAATCTCAGTGTCTTTAAAGCGACTATGCTTATAAAGAGGCGATAGAGATTTTTTGTGCGATTAGTTTTTCTTTTGCACTTAAGCATGTTGCTAAGCGTTCACGCTCTTTAGCAACAACCGCTTCTGGCGCACGGCTAACAAAGCCATCGTTAGATAATTTGCTGTCTAAAGTTGTGATATCTTTTTCTACTTTTTCAAGCTCTTTATCTAAACGTGCAAGCTCCGCATCTTTATCGATAAAGCCCGCCATTGGGATCAGCAATTCTGCACCGTTAACCAGTTTATTAACTGATAATGGCGCTTCTTCGCCTTCTGCTAATGGACGAATATCCGCTAAACGACCCATTGCTTTTAAGAAACCAATATTGTCACTAACGCGACGTTTAGCATTGTCGTTGGCACCACGTAAGATAACTTCAAGTGGTTTACCTGGGGCAATATTCATTTCAGCACGGATATTACGTACAGCAACGATAACTTCTTTGATCCACTCAAGATCGTTAAGTGCAGCTTCATCAACAAGTGATGCATCGAATTCAGGGAAAGCTTGTAGCATGATGGTTTCACCGTCGATGCCTTTCACTTCCTTCACACGTTGCCAGATTGTCTCTGTGATAAATGGAATAATTGGATGAGCAAGGCGCAGTAAGCCTTCTAACACTTCAATCAGTGTATGACGCGCTGCGCGTTTTTGTGCATCATTACCTTTGTGTACCGCAGGTTTTGATAGCTCAAGATACCAGTCACAGAATTGGTTCCAAGTGAACTCATATAAAATACCAGCAGCGATATCGAAACGATAGTTGTCTAACGCTTCACGATAGGCTTTAACGGTATTGTTAAATTCAGCTAAGATCCAACGGTCAGCCAGTGAGAATGTCATCTCACCACCTTGGTAGCCACAATCTTGATCTTCTGTATTCATCAGCACAAAGCGGCTTGCATTCCACAGCTTGTTACAGAAGTTACGGTAACCAGATAGACGTTTCATATCCCAGTTAATATCGCGACCCGTTGAGGCTAACGCGGCTAAGGTAAAGCGCAGGGCATCTGTACCGTGTGCTTCAATACCTTCTGGGAACTCTTTGCTAGTACGTTTAGCAATTTTTTCAGCCATTTGTGGCTGCATCATATTACCAGTACGTTTTTCTAACAGGTTCTCTAATGAAATACCGTCGATCATATCCAGAGGATCAAGTACGTTACCTTTAGATTTTGACATCTTCTGGCCTTCTTCATCACGAATAAGACCTGTCATGTAAACCGTATTAAATGGCACTTGTGGTTTACCGTCTTCGTCTTTGATAAAGTGCATGGTCATCATGATCATGCGAGCGATCCAGAAGAATATAATATCGAATCCACTGACTAAAACATTTGTTGGATGGAATGTCTTCAGTGCTTCAGTATTTTCAGGCCAGCCTAATGTTGAGAATGTCCATAGTGCCGATGAGAACCACGTATCCAGTACGTCATCATCTTGGCGTAATGCAACATCAGCTGCGATATTGTTTTCACGACGAACTTCTTCTTCGTCACGACCAACATAAACGTTGCCTTCATTATCATACCAAGCTGGGATACGGTGACCCCACCACAGTTGACGAGAAATACACCAATCTTGGATATCATTCATCCATGAGAAGTACATATTTTCGTACTGCTTTGGTACAAATTGGATATCGCCATTTTTAACAGCTTCAACTGCTGGTTTCGCTAAAGGTGCTGCGCGAACATACCATTGGTCTGTTAATAAAGGCTCGATAACGACACCACCACGGTCGCCGTAAGGTACGGTTAAATCGTGAGGCTTGATCTCTTCTAATAAACCTAGACGTTCAAATTCAGCGACCATTGCTTTACGTGCAGCAAAGCGTTCCATACCTTGGTAGGCTGCTGGAATTTCAGTGCTATAAACATCAGATTCAACACCATTGGTGTCTAAGACTTCTGCGCTTACACGGATATTGCCGTCAAAATCCATGATATTAATCATTGGTAATTGATGACGACGTCCAACTTCATAGTCATTAAAGTCGTGAGCAGGGGTGATTTTTACGCAACCTGTACCTTTTTCCATATCAGCGTGTTCATCCGCTAAAATAGGGATACGGCGGTTAACGATTGGTAGAATAATTTCTTTACCAATTAAATCTTTATAGCGAGGATCTTCTGGGTTAACAGCAACACCTGTATCACCTAACATGGTTTCAGGACGTGTTGTTGCAACAATGAGGTAGTCTTTACCTTCGGCTGTTTTCGCCCCATCCGCTAAAGGATAACGCAGATGCCACATAGATCCTTTAACTTCACGGTTTTCGACTTCAAGATCAGAAATCGCTGTGTGTAATTTAGGATCCCAGTTTACGAGGCGTTTACCACGGTAGATTAGATCTTCTTTATGTAAGCGAACAAAAGCTTCTTTAACCGCTTTAGATAACCCTTCATCCATTGTGAAACGTTCACGTTCCCAATCAACAGAGTTACCTAAACGACGCATTTGGTTAGAAATGTTACCACCTGATTCTGCTTTCCATTCCCAAATTTTGTCGATAAATGCATCACGACCATAGTCATGACGATTTTTACCTTCTTCAGCGGCAATTTTTCGCTCAACAACCATTTGCGTTGCGATACCCGCATGGTCAGTACCTGACTGCCATAAGGTATTTTTACCTTGCATACGCTGATAACGGATCATGGTATCCATAATAGTCTGCTGGAAAGCATGACCCATATGTAGGCTACCTGTGACGTTTGGCGGTGGGATCACGATACAGAAGCTTTCTTTCGTTGTATCGCCATTGGCTTTGAAATAGCCATTTTTTTCCCAATGCTGATACAGAGGTTGTTCAATCTCTGCTGGATTATATGTTGTGTCGAGCGATGGCTCTTTCGGTGCGGATTTATTTTCCATATTCTTTACGTATTCAATAGGTTGGCGGCGTAGCCATTGTCAAAGTAAAGCCGACGCTACGATAAATTTTATATCGTTCACGCGCCAACTGTTTCAATTGTTCATCAATAGGTACAAAGTCTATCACTTCATGGAAAGCTGTGGCAAAGTCTACGAATTGCGATTGCAAATTAATCAAGAGATCACGAGGTGCATTACCACGTTTTCCAGGCCAACATAATTCAACAGGAGAGCCATAACGAGGACCTTCACCTGCAAGATTATGAGGAACAAACTGATGAGGTTCTCTTGCCCATAATGCCTCATCAAGCAATTCAGCTTGAGCTTGAGACTCACAAACCAACAAAATACGTTTGCCTAATCGCCAATGTTCAGCGGTAAGTTGACAGGCAAGCCACTCATGAGCCTGTAAATCATCGTGTATTGATGGGTGTTCCATTAAATAAAACGTGGCGTTTTTCATGATATCCCGATAACAGAAGGGTATTGCGTTGCAATACCCTTCTTGGAGTCTGCTCTATTTACCATAATAATAGGGTAATACCTTAACCCTGATAATTATGCGGTATTACTCGTCGCTATTCAAACCCGCGCGATTAAGTAAGAACTGAGACAATAAAGAAACAGGGCGGCCTGTCGCGCCTTTTGCTTTACCAGAACGCCATGCTGTGCCTGCAATATCCAAGTGAGCCCAGTTATATTTAGTCGCAAAGCGCGCTAAGAAACAACCCGCAGTAATTGCGCCACCTAAACGGCCACCAGTATTAGCTAAATCAGCAAAATTAGATTCGATTTGTTCATAGAACTCATCGCCTAATGGTAAACGCCAAGCGCGGTCACCTGCTTGTTCTGATGCATTCATTAATTCATGTGCTAATGGATTATGATTAGACATTAATCCGCTGTAGTGATGTCCTAAAGCCACCATACAAGCACCTGTTAATGTAGCGATATCGACAACTAATTCAGGCTCAAAGCGCTCAACATAAGTTAACGTATCACACAGCACTAAACGACCTTCAGCATCGGTGTTTAATACTTCTACGGTTTGTCCTGACATGGTTGTTAAAATATCACCTGGGCGATACGCTTTTCCACCCGGCATATTTTCGCAACCCGCAAGTACACCAATGACATTGATTGGTAACTGGAGTTCAGCAACAACACGCATCACACCGTAAACCGTTGCCGCACCACACATGTCGTATTTCATCTCATCCATGCCATCAGCAGGCTTGATGGAAATACCACCCGAGTCAAATGTCAGCCCTTTACCTACTAACACAATTGGGCGAGCTTCAGGATCTTTATTGCCTTTATATTCGATAATCGACATTAAAGATTCATTTTGAGAGCCTTGTCCTACTGCGAGGTAAGCATTCATATTTAGCTCTTTCATTTGTTCTTCGCCAATAACACGCGTAGAAACATTTGAAGATGAGTCTGCTAGTTGACGAGCTTGAGATGCTAAATAAGCGGCATTACAGATATTTGGTGGCATGTTAGCTAAATCTTTACATGCTTTAATACCTGATGCGATGGCTAAACCGTGTGCAATTGCACGTTCACCACTTGGTAGTTCACGACGAGTAGGTACATTAAAGACCATCTTACGTAATGGGCGACGTAATTCTGTCTTATTGCTTTTCAGTTGATCAAAGGTATAGAGGCAGTCTTTTGCAGTCTCAACCGCTTGACGCACTTTCCAGTAATTATTACGACCTTTAACATGTAACTCAGTCAGAAAGCATACGGCTTCCATAGATCCAGTTTCATTGAGTGTGTTAATGGTTTTTTGAATGATCTGTTTATACTGGCGTTCATCCAATTCACGCTCTTTACCGCAACCAATTAGTAAAACGCGCTCAGAGAGAACATTTGGTACATGATGTAACAGCAATGATTGTCCGACTTTGCCTTCCAGTTCACCTCTGCGTAACAAGGCGCTGATATAGCCATCACTGATTTTATCAAGTTGCTCCGCGATCGGAGATAAACGACGAGGCTCAAACACCCCCACGATAATACAAGCGCTGCGTTGTTTCTCTGGGCTGCCGCTTTTTACATTAAACTCCATGCGTTCTCCTGAATATTAAAGACAAAAACGGAAAGTATCGTTTAGAATAGTGATCCGCATTAATCTACCCCATAGAAAGTTTACTTTTTATGTTAAGCTAAATGCATTAATTGAACACAACTAATTTAGCTAACTTATAAGCTTGTTCTTATTGGGAACCTGTTTATAGCATGTTTTGATATCATTTGGGCTGCAAGAATGTCTAACTGAGATGCACAAATGATAGATATACAACGAAGTTAGCGATTTTCCTGCAAAAAGACAAGTTTTCACAGGCATAACTAGCGTGATTATAATTCGATATTTAGCTCGGGAAACCCTTAAAAGTCAGATAGCCATCTTATTTATTTTGATGCTTATCTTTTTTAGCCAGAAACTGGTTGAAATTTTAGGGGCTGCTGTTGAAGGTAACATTCCTACAAACCTCGTGATTTCTCTGCTGTGGCTGGGAATTCCTGAGATGGCACAGCTTATTCTTCCATTAAGCCTTTTTCTTGGGCTTCTGATGACTTACAGCAAACTTTATGTTGAAAGTGAGATAACCGTCATGAATGCGTGCGGAATAGGTAAAAAAGCATTAGTGCAAGCTGCACTGTTGCTTTCATTACTCACCAGCGCATTAGCCGCAGGAAATGTCATTTGGCTTATTCCTTGGTCTTCGGTGCATCAAGAGCAAGTCCTTGAGGATGCTAAAGCAAACCCAAGTTTAGCTGCATTGATGGAAGGGCAATTTAAAATGTCCAGTGACCGCAATATGGTGCTCTATCTTGGCAGTGTAAAAGGGAATCAATTCCAAGATGTATTCCTTGCACAGTTGCGTCCAACACAAGATCAACGTCCTTCTGTCGTGGTGGCAGATAAAGGCTATACCAAAGAATTACCTAACGGGAATCAGATAGTTGTATTAAGTGAGGGTACTCGCTATGAAGGTACGGCTGTGCTACGTGATTTTCGTATTACCGATTTTAATGATTACCAAGCTGTTATCGGGCACCGTGAATCTACCATTAGCAGTAATCGTGTAGAACAAAAAACGATGACTGAACTTTGGCATTCAAATGAAACTGAGTCTATCGCTGAATTCCATTGGCGTTTAACTTTGATTTTCTCTGTTATCATTATGGCGGTGATGGTCGTGCCTTTAAGTGAGGTAAACCCACGTCAAGGTCGCGTATTAAGTATGCTACCTGCCATGTTGCTTTATCTGGTGTTCTTCTTACTACAAAGTTCATTGCACTCTAACGGTGAAAAAGGAAAACTGGACCCTCTAATTGCAATGTGGAGTGTTAATGGTGCTTATCTTGCCTTGGCTATCTTATTGAATATTTGGGATACCTTGCCTATGCGTAAATTCCGCGCTCGCTTTAAGAAAGGAGTTGCCTGATGTTTGGTGTACTAGATAGATATATCGGGCGTACTATTTTACAGTCGATTTTGATGACACTGTTTTTGCTAGTTTCACTATCTGGCATTATCAAATTTGTCGATCAACTCCGTAAAGTAGGGCAAGGGGATTTCACCACACTGGATGCGGGTATTTACGCCATTTTAAATATCCTTAAAGATGTGCAGATTTTCTTTCCTATGGCGGCATTACTTGGTGCGTTATTAGGATTAGGCGCATTAGCAACGCGTAGTGAGTTGGTGGTGATGCAAGCATCGGGATTTACCCGTTTGCAAATTGCAGGCTCGGTAATGAAAACCGCTATTCCCTTGGTACTATTAACTGTACTGATTGGCGAATGGGGCGCACCACAAGGTGAACAGTACGCACGTAACTACCGTGCCGAAAAAATCATGGGTAACTCTTTAGTTTCGACTAACCGCGGTATGTGGGCTAAAGATGGCAATCAATTTATTCATATCAACCGAATAAAGAGCCAAAATGAGATGCAAGGCATCACACTCTATGATTTTAATAATGATAGAAAACTAGAAACGGTACGTTATGCATCAAGTGCAACCTACGATGTGAATAAAAAAACGTGGATGTTGAAACAAGTTGAACAGTCAGATTTAACTGATCCACAAAAAATCACAGGTAAAAAACAGGTATCACTTGAATGGCCAACACGATTAACGCCAGAAAAATTAAGCGTTGTGGCGTTAGATCCAGATGCATTATCGATCAGCGGGCTTTATCAGTACGTTAAATATCTAAAACAGAGTGGGCAAGAGTCAGCAAACTATGAGCTGAATTTCTGGAAAAAAATCTTTGCTCCAATCTCTGTTGCTGTAATGATGTTAATGGCATTGTCATTTATTTTTGGCCCATTACGTACTGTACCAATGGGATTAAGAGTTTTAACGGGTATCTCTTTTGGTTTCTTATTCTATATCGTCAATGAAGTTTCAGGACGATTAAGTTTGGTTTATGGCATACCCGCAGTGATTGCCGCATTAGTACCGGGAATACTCTTCTTAACGTTGAGTTTATGGTTATTGATGAAGCGTAATCGCTAGATAACATCAGACTGAAAAATAAAAAGCGCCTTATTAGGCGCTTTTTTATTGCTATTGAGTATGCGATCACTGATAAAAATCTTTTGCTAGCGCACGAACAAGAGCATTAGTACCCTGAGTTACTTCACTAAATTTAGTGCCGTTAGGTTTACGGGTGATCACCACAAATACACCGATATTTAATTCAGGGATGGTTGCCATATAAGTATTAAACCCACCGCCGCCACCTGTTTTTTGGTAAATGGCCGGAACACCATTGGCGGGAGCCATATAAACCCAGCCTAAACCCACGCCATCAGCACGACCCGCTACATCCATCCCTTCTATTGAAGAGAGTCGATTACGAGGAAAGTAAACAGACTGCTCTTTACTTGCTGTTGCCTTTCGCATGGCATTATGAGAAGTCAAAAAGCCTTGCATCCAACGTTGCATATCGGCAGGCGTAGAGTACACACCACCACTTCCAGCTGCTGCAATGGTGTCAGAGCATGGGCTTGGTTTATATCCTACTAATAGTCGTTGGCATTGTGCTGGAGTCGGCGTCAATGTGGTATTCGTCATGCCTGCGGGCTGAGTGACATATTGTTGTAAAAGTTGAGGATAACTTTTACCTGATGCTTTCACCAAGGCATCCGCTAATAGATCGTAAGCGAGGTTTGAATAAGCTGCTTGTTCCCCAGCGGTAGATGTCAATGTCGCCTTTTTCAACCAGTTCCAGCGGTCGCCATGCGTTGGCCATATAAAAACAGGTCTTCCCCATTTTCCACCGGGTTGTTCTCGTGGAAAACCACTGGTGTGACTCGCTAAATGATAAAGACGGATAGGGGATTGAGCGCTGACTAATGGAATGTCTACACCATAGTAACTGTATTTTTGTAGTGGATCGGTGACTAATAATTTTCCATCATCTTGTAACTTTAATAGCACTTCACTTGTCATCAACTTAGTAATTGAAGCGATACGAATAAGCGAGTTCATTGATGGTGCATTGCGGCTTTCAGGTGTTGTCGTCCCAAAAGAACGATTCAAGGTTTGAGAGTTATTGATCATGACAATAACCATGCCTTGAGGATTACTCTTTTGATAAATCTGTGAGGCATATTTATCAAACAGCGCGCTTGCATTGCTTACATTAGGGCTTAATGCCGTAGGCCATTGCGTTAACTCAGGCACACTGTTCTGTTGATTTAACATAGAAGGTTGTGTCGCTGGTGGTAATGACGAACGTTGGCTACACGCATTCAATGTCAGTAAAGCGATTGGGATCATAAGATATTTTAGAAAATGTTTTTTCATTTTTACTTTCAACAGAAGTCAGTGAGGTGAAAGGAATGCGATCAACATAAAATGGTTTATGTTTTAATTTGGTGCCTTTCTTATCGCGTTATTTTTTCTTTATCATTTTTAATACGGCACCTAAGATAATACCAACAAATATGCCCGTTATAATCCAGCCAACAATGCCCATAACACCGCCTTCTAATCAGATTTAAACCAAATTTTGATTATATTATCAGAAATAAGAATGTCTATCAGTGCAAGAGTCAGTTATCAAAAAGTTGGCATTAAATGTGTCAAATTGTCTCTAAGAAAAGGATAGTGGAGAAAAACTGCATCATAAAAAGACATTTTTCTCATGTTTCTCCTCTAAAAGTGAGGTAAGTATTACCGTTAAGTTACAATCTTCCTCAGTTACCCTAGTTTTTAACCCTATTATTAGATTTTCTTTATTATTAAGTTAGGATATGTATATCAAGAAAATGTTAATGAATGGTTTTTTTATTCAATAAATCGCTTTTAGATAACGTATTCATCTTTAATTTATCTTATTTTGATGAAATTATGGTATTATGTAAAGATAATATAAGAGTGTGACATATTTTGTAATAATTTATTGATTGTGAGATTGTGAAATTAAACTTATTATAGCTTCATCAAGTCGAGAGACTGAGAATATAAGAGTTATAGAGCAAAGATAACACAGCAATAATAGAGTGAAGTAATAAGAAGGCATATTATAAAATAGCCTCTTCAATAATAAATAAGTTATATATTAGTCGTAATATTTCAACACCATTATATTAAATAGTAGTACATTCGTTTTAGATGTAATAAATGCCTTTATATTAGATAGTAGTACCTTTGTTATAGTAGTAAATAAGTACCTTTGTGTTAAATAGTAATTTCCTATGTAGTAGTAAGAAGTATCTTATTAAAGTAGTAAATCCTTTATATCAATAATATGCAGTATAGATAAAGAAGTACATTATATTAATAAAACATAACTACCTTCTTCCTCACACCAGGGAAGAAAAGGGCAGTGACGCTACAAAAATAATTTATAGTCATTAAAATAAAATTAAGCCCTCGTTTAGCAGTACTGTCGGATCAAAACACTAACCCAAGTTTTGATCCTTTTTTTATTTATCGATATATAAATTAAAATATATCGTTTAAATAAGTTAGTTTTAATGAATTTATATAATGACGATATAATCTTTAAAAGAGAAAAAGATAAGATAAGAAAAAAGTAGAAATAAGATGGCGAATAAACTTAGATACAAGAATAACAAGATAATTGATTTATCGATACAACATGATTAAATCATTAACGATAGATACCTAGATGCAACTTATAAGTCGTGTTTTATGATAGCAACAAACCCCAAATGCACTTTTTTTCGCCAATCAAACTGAAAACTAACAATAATTGTTGCGAGGGTTCTTCACGCAAGTATAATGGGCAGGTTTTCCAGACACACTTCAGTGCCGGAGTGGCGAAATTGGTAGACGCAGTTGATTCAAAATCAACCGCCTTCGGGTGTGCCGGTTCGAGTCCGGCCTTCGGCACCAAAAATTAGACGCTAAAAGTGTCTTTTTTTATGCCTAAATTTTATGATTTATAGGGCGTTACCTACCTTTTGGTTTTTCAAAGCATCCTTCTGCTGAATGTGAGGAGATAAATACTTACATCACGATTCAAAAATGCATACTCCTCACTGAGTGCCTTTAAGCAGACAAGCCATTGAGATCTTAAAACAGATCTATCAATTCAGTGGTAATCATAAATTGATCTTTATCGGTGACCATAATCCTAGAAAGCCTATGAGTGAAAACACGGTAAACAATGCGTTACGTGTGATGGGCTATGAAACTAAAACGAAGTTTGCGGACATGGTTTTAGAACAATGGCGTGTAGCTCGTTGATTGAGTCTGGATTACCCAATCAAGTCCTGAAATAACTGAGTCAAAAGTATTATAGAAATAGCCATTAGGATTACGACAGCCTTTGTTAAGTGCTATTTCTAGCTCGCCAATTTTTTTCCATATTGCCACAGTACTTTTGCTGTTTATTCATATACATAAGGTCTATTTCTGAGTAGATAATAAAAAAATACAGCAGAGCCACATAAACTCGTTCCACCTTGATTGGGATAATCGAAATGGTCTAAACGCATTTTTAATTCCATCTAAAATAGGCTTTTTTAAAAGGGAACTTTAATGCTTCCCACTAGATACTCTTTTGCAATAAATTGCCTCTCAGGTACAGTGAATTGTAATTTTATGGTGTTATCATCTTCATTAACTGGTTTTGTTTGTCCACTTGATTCGAAATAACAGGAAAATTCCCTTTTTTGATTAATAGCATACAATGCGCAGTAATAACTAATTAAACTCCAATACAAAATTTGCAGTGGCATTAAGTTTGCCGGGTTTAATATCATCACCATAACGATAATATTCTGCTTTTAGTGGTACGCTATTGCTGCCACTGGTTAAATCAGCCAGTGGAACAAACTGGTTATTAATTAACACAGTATCACCACTTGAAGGGGATGAAACAACAAATCCTACACCTTTGGCATTATTACTGTCGCCTTCATTATCAGGTTTGATAATGGTTTTTTGCCCGTCGTAACTTGTGGTGTTATGCGCCATTAGTTTAATTTTAGCGGAAGCATTACCTGTGCAATTTATTCTCAGATTATCTTCAGCATATTGATTATCACGAGGAAACCCAATGCTAGAAAATGCAGTAATAGGCATTTTAGGCAAATTCATTTCAAGGTTCGTATTTTCTGCACTACAAGATGTTGGCGCGCTAATAATATTTACGGATAGGCGATAACTAAAACCAACAGCTGTTGTACCGCCACCTGAATTAAAGCGATTAATTAATATAGAGCCAATATATTGAGTCGTAAAACGCTGGGATTTAGGGTTATCTTTGGTGGAGTAAACAATAACGGTAGCATCCCTTGTATTAAGTTTAGGGCTGTTAACAGGAACTTCTTGTCCTGGCTGACTTCTAAATGACAAACCTGACTCATTTTCAATTAAAACATAAGCATAATCATCTAAGCCTGTAATATGACCGTTACGTACAACATAATAAGCAGGTCTGCCATCGATATCCATATAATAGGTTGGCATTACGCCACTGGCTTCGCTATATGTTGCATAAGCATAGAACTCAGCTCCATCTGGGCAATCAGCAACGGCGACATCAGAGCCATCACGCTTAAATGTAAAACGTGCGATCTCTTGATTCTTTTTAATCATTCCTTTTAGTTCAATGGTGCCACCTCTCGCATCCATCGTGCCATGTTTAATACCGCCATTATTGACACAATCAGGCGCGGCATGACTGTAAAAAGAGAGGGTAGATAAACTAAGAATAAAAATTAGAAATAATAATTTATTCATTTTATTTTTTAAGTTAGTCATTTTATTTCCTTATTTACACTCAGTATCTAAAATATATAAACCATTAACTGGCGCTTTATTATTAATGTCATAAATTGCATGGCAGGTTTTTTGCTCACCATTAATTGTCCACGAAACTTGAATATTGCCTTGTGGTTTATTGGCAACAAAATAGAGTTGATGGAAGCTTGCGACTAATTGCGTATCATCGTTATCAATTTCAGCTTTAGCACCCATAGGGATGGTACTTTTATCTGGTGTTTGTAATGTCAGTAGGAATTTAAAGCCTTTTTTAGCATCGAAATCAGCCAGTACTAAAGCACCTTTTGTTGGAACAATATTACTAATAATATTATTCGAAATTTCAGTATCACTCGGAATAGAATTGGTATTAACACTAATGCTATTTTTTTGGTAAGGTGACATTCCAGAAATAACTGCTAATCCACTATTATTCGTTTTAATAGACTGACCATTAATGACTTCTACACCAGAGGTATTTTTAGTCAGTATTAATGCATTCGTCTGTTGCAATGAAGGGGCAAATACTGCGCCATATTGTGTTGCAACTAATGCACCACTAATACCGTAGTTAATATTTTGCTTATCTTGAGTATACGAATAACCCGCATTAAAAACAGCGCTTTGTGTTTTGTAAGAGCCATTTAAACCACCGCTATAATTAACACCTTTATTACCATAGCCTTGATAAACATCCCAGTTTGCTTGGTTTTTATCACCATAGGTTCCACTTAAACGTGCGGTCTGTAATACTTGGTTATCATTGTTCGTTGATATACCGTAATTAGCCCAAATGTAGTTTTCATTCCATGAAAAAGGAATACTGACATTCATACTCAAATCATGGCTATTTTTTTTATTACTCTCGTTATAACGACTACCATCGTAATAAGTGTAATAAACGCTATAGTTAACTTTATTAATAGCGCTATTAAAACCCATATTATAAGAATGAACGGTTTTACCACTAACGTACTTATAAATAACTGAATTTAAATTAATCGAAGCGTTATTAGAAAATAAAGGTTGATTAATCGAGAGCGTATATTCATTTTTTAACCCATTGCTTGGATGGTATTTGCTGTCTTTGTATTCCATCGCTTGAGTAAAATTGAGAAAATTGGCATCGAAGTGACGATAACCGACTAACGAAAGAGTCGTATCTGTGACTGATATATTTTTAGAATAATTAACTCTAAAAGCATTGCCATGTAATGAATCATTGCCATTGTTAGTGGAAGATTTCGCATACAATAAATCAGTGGTGATCGCGCCGTAGCTACCTAAATTTACCCCAGTACCCACACCAACAGATTGATATTTTTCACCAATAAGTACGCCGCCATAAAGGGTGACATAGTCAGTTAAACCATAGAAAGCTTCGGTCTGAACAACATAAGCGCCATCCCCGCTATTATTACCGTCGTATTTACCCGTTGAGAAGCTATATTTTAATTCACCTTTTCTTTCTAGATTGGCAATAGAGGAGAAAGGCACAATAAAATTCTTTTCAGAGCCATCCGCTTCAGTAACGCTGACATGTAAATCTCCGCCGCTGTTCATCGGATAATAATCAGTAATATTAAAAGGCCCAGCGGGTACACTGCGTTTATAAATAACTTGGCCATTTTGGGTGATAGTGACGATAGATTCTGTATTAGCAATACCCGAAACGCTAGGTGCATAGGTTCTATTTTGTGTCGGTGTCATTAGTCTATCGGTGACTAATTTAATTCCTCTAAATTTTACTGAATCAAAGAGTTGTGAAGAGGTATAGAGATCACCCATCATTAATTCACTATTAATACTGGTGATCGCTCTGGAAAGAACATTACTCAATGTATTCCATTTTTTCTCGCCATTTTCATTCTTTGTCCAGGTTGAATAGTTATTAAAACGCCAAGGACCTAAATTAACTTGGGTTTGAATGTTGCCATAATAGCTATCCGTCGTATTACCCTGACTACGACTATTAAATGAAGATAATGCGTAATTAACTAATAATGCAGGAATACCTGAATCCCAGTTTTTTATTTCATTTTCTTTTAATCTATCTTCATTAACATATAATTGTGGTAATGTTAGAACATATTGTTTTTTATTTAAATCTAAATAGCCGTTCGCATTATTGATCTCGTTGAGATTAATAAAATCATTATTTTTGTTTTTATTAATCACATCATAAGGAAGATCAACACCAGCTTTATACCACTCTTCTGCTGAAAGACGTGGCGCTAATATTGGGTTACCCTCTTTATCTTCCATCAAAATAAAATCAAAGTCGCGTGTTAATACGCGATTATCATTGATAAAAAGAGTAACTTTATAGTGACCTGGGGCGATATTATTCTCTCTAAAGACATTTAGATCTTCATTTGTCACTTGTTGAGCGCTTCCTTCAATATTTAATAGATTAGCAGGATAATAGTCATTTGCTGATGTATTAAAAGAAGTGAATAAAGCGCCAGCAATAAATAAATAGAGTGGTGATTTATTAAAATAATTATCCTTTATTTTTTTCATATTGAATAATATCTCTTATTATAATGCGAATTCCATTGGAAGGCTTTTTCCAAAATCGTCGATATAAAATAATTTTATTTTTTCTTTACCCGATAATGTTTTGTTAACGCTAATAGTGGTTTCTGATTTTGGCGAAAGAAAACTGGGTAATTGTTCAATCTCTCTTCCATCAATAAAGAGTTTGCTAATATTAATAAAATAAGGTGAGCTATTTGATACTACAAGATCGTTATTCTTTGGTGACCATTTTAACTCTTTGATTTCTTTTTCAATATTGTCATTTTTTAGAGATTGTGGTCTGTAAATTAACTTAATTCTATTTGTCATTGAATAACGCAGAACATTTTCTAAATTTTCATTGCTTGGTGCGACAAACTTAACATTGATCCAATACATGGATTCAATATCATTAGGCAGTGTTGTATTTTTAGTGACTTGTAGTGTATTTTTTTGTTGCGACATTAATTTAATTAATGGTGGAGTGATCACAAAATCTTGAGTGAGTTTGCCATTAAGATCTTCAACCCAGGATTGTAATAAATAATTAGTATTTTTATCACTGTTAAATGCAACGAAACCTTCATTTTTATTTGTTTCATTATAAACAACGCGAGTTGTTTCTAAACCAAATCCAGCAAAGCTTGATGTTATTGAGCTGAATATTAACCCCAGTCCTAAAAGTGTTTTTTTAAATTTCATCGGTAAATACCTTTTTAATAAAAGCAGGTTAACAGGATTATTAACCTGCGATTTTTTATTATTGATAAGTCAATGTATAATTCAATGTTGCATCAGCACGGCCAGCTTCTACGTTATTGCTTGTACTAACGTATTTAGCAACAAAATAAAGTGTTTTAGATTTAAGATCACCCGTATCTTTAATTTTATATTCTCTCGTTATATTGAGATCGAAAGGTGTGCTCAAATCATCTCTATCATAAATATGGATACCAACATTTTTTGCTGTATTCGAACCATTAGGATCATCTAAGGCTAAGATTTGATCTGAGCTACTATCTGTTTTACCTTCTAGCTTTAATTTTACAGTACCTTGTGGTGGGCAATTAATTAAAGAGATATCTAATTTACCATTACCATTAGCTCCGCCAACTTCACTACCGGTACGATCAAATTCACTTGTTGCATAACGTCCCATATTAACGTTACCGTCAGAACCGGAGCCATTAATATCAATGGTGCAAGTAGATGAATAAATTAAACCTGAAAAAGAAATTTGTCCTGTTTGCTCATCAGCGAAAACTGTTGCACTTGCCGTTATTGCTGAAATAAGAAAAGCCATTGGAAGCAGTTTTTTTGTTAAAATAGGCATTTTTAACCCCTAGTGATTGATATAAAAAGTATTTAATAAATCATATTAATCGCTATTTTTTTACAATTAGTCTGTTATTACTATTTCTTAATCAATTAAAGGTATACTGCAATATAAGCACGTTGAACAGATTAACTTAATAGTAAATATAATCTTAATAAAATAGGTTTTTAGTATTAATCATAAAATTTGCAAAGCATTTTCATTATTTTGCTTTTTATCATTAATATTAAAATTTAATATGAAAATTCACTTCAGTTTTTGTGTAAACGGATTATATGTAGTTTATTTTTTGGTGTCTCATGCACAGTGTTACAAAATTTGCTTATGTAATATGAAAAAATCATTAATAAGATAATAGATTTAATTTTTTTTATTATTTATTTTCAATTGGTTATGCTTTTGTGGGGAGTTATGGATAAAACGTGATAGTTTAAATTTACTTTATGGAAAATATATTTAGTTACAAATTCTATTAAGTTTAAAATATTATGATGACAATACTTTATAAAAGCTAGTCATTAAAAGAATGGTTTCTAATAATATATATAGAGTAATTAATGAAAATAATTCTTATTAAGTATATTATATTAAATTAAATCTATTGATTAAATTATTAATATTCAAAAAATCATCTTAAATATCTTTTATCGTATTTTTATTTTCCTATATAGAGTAGCAATGCTTATCCCTAAAATTTCTGCCGCTTTCTTCTTTCCTTCTAATGTTGTCCCTGTTTTTTCTAATATGTTCATAATGGTTTGATACTCTGATGTCTGATTTTGAGTTTTGAGAAATTCTTGTGCGTTTAACGGTTGATTTTTATCTTTATTATCTGTTTTAGCTGCCGTATAGATACCACTGGTTTTTTCTTTTTCTAAAGGATCAGAATGAGGTGTTTCTAACAAATAAGGTGGAAGGTGGCTGAGGTTTAAATCCACTGTATCGCCTTGCATAACATACATATATTCAATCACATTACGTAGCTCTCTGATATTGCCCGGCCAATCATAGGAATATAAGTAGTTAATAACAACGTTGGGGATCTTTGCAGCAGGCCGTTGATAGGTTGAAGCCAGATCATCAGCAAAGAATTGTGCAAGTTCTGCAATATCTTCTCGGTGATCACGTAATGCAGGTGTATGGATCGGAACAACATTGAGGCGATAAAATAGATCTTCACGAAATTGTCCTTTATTTACCATTTCACGTAGATCTTTGTTGGTGGCAGCAATGATCCTTACATCAATATTGATCATATTATTAGAGCCAACACGAGTGATGCTTTTTTCTTGAAGAACACGTAAAAGCTTGGCTTGTAGATGTAAAGGCATATCTCCAATTTCATCTAGGAAGAGGCTTCCACCATGTGCCAATTCAAATTTACCAATACGTCCTTTAGGATCAGCACCACTAAATGCACCGCGTACATAACCAAAAAGCTCACTTTCTAGTAGTTGTTCTGGGATTGCTGCACAGTTAATAGTAATAAAAGGTTGCTTCGTGCGTAGGCTTTGTTGGTGAATAGTGTAAGCAACCACTTCTTTACCTGAACCGCTTTCTCCGGTGATAAGTACGCTGGCGTGGCTAACAGCAACTTTACTTAACATGCTTTTTAATTGGAGCATATTTTGTGAGTTGCCAATTAAAGGGGAGTGAGGATTTTCATCAACCGATAAGGTATTCACCTGTGTCATATAATCGCGGGCATCATGGAAGATAACCATTGTGAGTTGGTCATTATCAACAGATGAAAAGGTGATTTTTTTACACAGAACATGATAGCGTTGTTGATTTAATATTAGCCATGCTTCTTCATCACCATAAAGAATATCGCCAGTCATATCGATATCAAGAGATTGCCCAATTAATTCACAATCAAAAAAACGTAGAGCAGAAAGATTGGCATGCCAAATTTTATTTTGGCTATCGATTGCAATCACACCTCTATCCATCACATCAATCAAGTTTCTAAAAGTCCCAAATCGCTCTTGCTCTCTAAGCCTTTCAAGACATTCAAAAATACGACTTGAAATCATCTCCGAAAACTGTTCGATAAAGGTGATAAAGGCTTGTTTTTGTTTCATTAAAAACATCTTTTGTTCTCGGTTAGAACAAATAATGCCGATTACACCAATCACTTGGTTATTGAGAAAAATTGGCGCATTGAGATCAAGTTCTTCAGTGCAAGTTAATCGGTTTTGACACAGTTGGCACAGGCTATTTTCTTTGGGATCTTCAATCAAAATGGTTTTTTGTACTTGCAGTACATGGCGATAAATATGCCCATTACTAGAGACATCTTGATTGAGCATATAGCGATAACGCCCTGTACCTGCAATACGAACCAAGTTGTTATCAATAATTTCAACATCGGTACCAGTGATACCAGCAATGGCATCGGTGTACTTGCTGATTTCATCTTGTAGAGTACTTAGTAATGAGTGCATCACATTCTCACCTTAAAATTATCAATATTGATAATAAATTATCACTTCGCATTTAGAGTATTAAATTTAATTATTATTTATTAGTTAGTTATGTATTTTTTGTATAAAGCTCACACAGTTTCTTATTATTGATAATTTATCACCTAAATAAAACCGCCTAGATCACAGCTTTTCTGTATCATTAATTTCAATTCTTAATTGTTAAAACAATAAATGTATTTTAAATCAAATGGTTATGTCTTTATTAAATGCTTTTTGAATGAGTTGGCATACATATTGCGATATAGGAGATAACCCTATGTATTCCGATTAATCGCGATATTGGGTTATCGCGAATTTTAAAGTGTGATTAAGAGGTAATTCCATGCAGGAGCAATTGCAGTACCTGATTAACCAAAGTTCATTTACGCGAAAACCAACCGCTGAGCTTGCCCCTTTTCGTTATGAAGAGTTAGTCAAAGCGTTAGATTTTCATAGAACTATTCCAGGATACGCACCTACACCGTTATTTCATTTACCCCAGTTAGCCAAAACCTTAGGGATTGGTGAGTTATATCTTAAAGATGAGTCTTTTCGTTTTGGTTTAAAAGCATTTAAAGCGTTGGGTGGTGCTTATGCGATGGCTCGCCATATTGCTGATTTCCTTGAAATGGACATAAGTGAATTACCTTATGAGGTAATGATCAGTGATGAGATCAGGAAAAAGTTAAATGGCGTGACTTTTGCGACAACCACTGACGGGAATCATGGACGTGGTGTTGCTTGGATGGCAAGACAGTTAAAGCAAAAAGCGGTGGTCTATATGCCAAAAGGATCATCACAAGAACGTTTAGATGCCATTTTGCGTGAAGGTGCAGTCGCTGAAATCGTTGATATGAACTATGACGATGCAGTGAGAATGACGGCTGAAATGGCTGAAAAATATGGCTGGATAGTGGTTCAAGACACTGCATGGGATGGCTATGAAGAGATCCCACTTTGGATCATGCAAGGCTATGGCACTTTAATGCTGGAATCTCTTGCTCAATTACATGAAGTCCCCCCAACGCATATTTTTGTGCAAGCTGGTGTGGGCTCTTTTGCGGGTATGGTGCAAGGCATGGTAACAGCTGCTTATGGCAAACAAGCACCGAAAGTGATTGTGGCTGAAGCACGTATTGCCGACTGTTTATATCAATCTGCGGTATCAGGGAAAGCAGATGCTATTCCTGTTGGTGGGGATTTACAAACAGTCATGGCAGGGCTTGCTTGTGGTGAAGCGAATAGTATTGGTTGGAATTTATTACGCGATTATTCAGCGGCATTTTTCTCTTGCCCTGATGCTGTTGCGACGAGGGGAATGCGGATTTTAGGAAACCCTTTACCCGGTGATCCGCACATCATTTCTGGTGAATCTGGTGCCGTGACAACAGGCTTGCTCTCTATTTTGATGCAATCACCTGTTTATCAGAGTGCAAAAGAAGCGCTGGGATTAGATGAAAATGCAAGAGTGCTTGTGATAAGCACTGAAGGTGACACCGATCCTGAGCGTTATCGCGATATCGTGTGGGATGGCGAGTTGCCTAGCTTCAAACAATTTTAAAAAAACAAATAAGTCTTTTGGAGTGAACAGTATGTTATCAGCAAACCGATTTGATGAAGTTATTAAGAATTGCCAATTATTAATCCAACAAAAAAGCTATTCAGGTGAAGAAGGTAACGTTGTTAAAGTCATAGAAGAGATGATGAAAAACTATGATTTTGACGACATTCATATTGATAAATACGGCAATATCATTGGCGGAATTATAGGTCAACACCCAGGGAAAACCCTTGTTTTTGATGGTCATATCGACACTGTACCGGTTAGTGAGCGTGATTGGAAAGAAAAGCCTTATGGTGCAGAAATCAAAGACGGCAAGATTTATGGTCGTGGCACCAGTGATATGAAAGGTGCCGTCGCTGCCATGATTTCAGCGATAGGTTTTTATGGCCAAGATAATCAGCGCAATTTTGCTGGTCGTATTTATGTTTCTTGCATTGTGCATGAAGAGTGTTTTGAAGGCGTTGCCGCAAGACTCGTTTCTGAACGTTATAAACCAGACTATGTGGTAATTGGTGAAGCCTCCGAATTAAACCTCAAAATTGGGCAACGTGGTCGTGCTGAAATTGTTGTTGAAACCTTTGGCAAACCTGCTCACTCCGCCAATCCAGATGCAGGGATCAACTCTGTTTATAAAATGGCAAAACTGATCGAGAAGATCAGAACGTTAACGCCTTCCGTTCATCCTGTATTAGGAAAAGGGATCTTAGAACTTACGGATATTAAATCATCACCTTATCCGGGCGCTTCAGTTGTACCTGAATATTGTCGTGCCACTTACGATCGCCGTTTATTAGTGGGTGAAACTAAAGAAGAAGTGCTTGCACCATTACAACAAGCCATTGATGAACTTGCTTCTCAAGATGCTGATTTTAAAGCTAAAGTCTCTTATGCCTATGGTACGGAAAAATGTTATACCGGCGCCATCATTGAAGGTGAGCGTTTCTTCCCTGGTTGGGTATTAGAAGAGAGCGATCCTTATGTACAAAGCGTTTTAAAAGGGCTGCATGAGTCCGGCTTTAAACCTACCGTCACACAATACTCTTTCTGTACTAATGGTAGCCATTATGCGGGTGAAGCAGGTATTAAAACCATTGGTTTTGGCCCATCTCGCGAAAACTTAGCGCACACCATTGATGAATATATTGAAATTGAACAGTTAAAAGGTGCTGCGAGCGGTTATTACAGCATTATGAACAGCCTTTATCACCTTTAATTCTTACGAAATAAATCCTTACTAGAAGAGTATCTGGCGAAACAGTCAGATGCTCTTTGGAGAAATAACAGAATGAAAACAATATTTAAAAACGCCACTGTTATTGATGGAACAGGGGCAAGTGCATTTCAAGCTGATGTTGTGGTTAATGAAGGGAAAATAATAAAAATCGGTCAGTTTGATGCAAAAACAAATGATCAGATCATTGATGCAACAGGGAAGATAGTCTGTCCTGGTTTTATTGATACTCATACTCACTCTGATCTTTCTGCTCTGCTTAATCCCGCTTTATCCGCCAAAATCCGCCAAGGGATCACTACTGAATTGTTAGGGCAAGATGGTGTCGCGTTAGCGCCATTACCAGAACAATATATTTCAGCATGGCGCAAGAATATTGCGGGTTTAGATGGTGATTCTGACAGCATTGATTGGCATTTTAAAAATACCGAAGGTTACTTAGGTATGTTAGAAGCGAGAGGCTCTGCAACGAATCTTGCTTACCTTGTTCCTCATGGCAACATTCGAATGGAAGCCATGGGATTAGAAGGTAATCCTTCTACTCGTGAAGATGTCGCCAAGATGTGTGAAATCTTAGAGCGTGAATTAAAAGCAGGGGCGTTTGGTTTATCAACAGGGCTGATTTATATGCCTTGCGCCTTTGGTGATACCGCTGAAATGATCGAACTTTGTAAGGTTACAGCAAAGCATAATGGTATTTTTGTTGTTCACCAGCGTAGTGAAGCTGACGATATTATTCAGTCGACTCAAGAGCTTATTGATATCGCCAAAGCATCAGGTGTTTGGTTGCATATTTCCCATATGAAGGTTTGCGGTAAGAAAAACTGGGGATTAATCGACGAAATGCTTGGCATGTTAGAGCAAGCACAAAAAGAGGGTATTCGTATCTCTTTTGACCAATATCCGTATGTGGCAGGCAGTACCATGCTTGGGGTGATTTTACCACCTTGGGTTCACGCAGGAGGCACAGAGAAATTATTAGAACGTTTAGCTTCTCCAGAACTGCGTAAAAAGATGATTGAAGATATCGAAAAAGGCATTCCAGGTTGGGATAACTTTATTGATTTCGCAGGGTTAGAAAATATTTATGTGACTAGCTCTAAAACAGAAAAAAACCAAGATGCCGTTGGACTTAGCCTTGTAGAACTAGGCAAATTGAGAGGTAAAGATCCATATAACGCAACCTTCGATCTGCTATATGAAGAAGAAAATGCGGTAGGAATGGTGGATTTTTACGGTACAGAAGAACACGTTATTAAATTCTTATGTCGTCCTGAACAAAACGTCTGTACTGATGGGTTAATGGGAGCAGGTAAGCCTCATCCTCGTGTATTTGGTGCATTCCCTCGTGTTTTAGGGAAATACGTCAGAGAAGAAAAATGCCTCACTTGGGAACAAGCTATCCGCAAAATGACAGGTAAACCAGCTGAAGTCCTTCGATTAACCGACAGAGGCTTAATTAAAGAAGGGTATGCCGCAGATATTGTGATGTTCGACCCTGAAACCATTATTGATAAAGGCACGTTTGTTGAACCAAACCAATACCCAGAAGGGATCGATTTAGTGATGGTCAATGGTCGTATCGCATTAATTAATGGGGTCGAAAGTTACGCCTGTAGTGGCCATGTTTTAAGAGCATAACCGCACAATAGCGCTCTTAAACGTTAAACCTTATCTCTGTTTATCACGGTTGTTCTTCAACCGTGATGGTTTCCCCTTACCTGAGGAACAGGAAAATGAGTTCAAATATTATTCCAAACCTTCAACAGAAGAAAACATGGAAAGCTCGTTACACCGTTTTATCCTTAATTTGGTTAGCATGGTTACTTTCGTTCTTAGATAGAATGGTAATGAGTGTTTCATTACCCTTTATTGGACGTGATCTGAATCTTGATACCACACAACAAGGCTTAATAATCAGTGCGTTCTTTGTCGGTTATGCGGCATTCCAAATACCGGGTGGTTTCTTAGCTGACCGCTTTGGCGCACGTAAAATTATGGCAATCGGCATTGCATGGTGGTCAGTTTTCACCAGTTTAACGGGGATGGTGTTTACATTGCCGTTAATGTTAGCGGTGCGATTCTTATTTGGTATTGGTGAAGGCTGTTTTCCATCGGCTTCTTGGAAAATGATCTCAACTTATTTCCCATCTAAAGAGCGTGGTCGTGCAACGGCAATTCAATCAACAGTAAATACCTTGGGGCCAGCATTAGCTGTAATTGTTGCGGCGAGTATTATCGGTGCTTTTGGCTGGCATATGGTGTTTATTGTTTTAGGTATTCCTGGCCTATTAATTGCAGCTGGTATTTATTTTTTCACTCGTGATAATCCAAAAGATCACCCAAGTATTACCCAGCAAGATCTCGATGAGCTAGCAGCAGATGGCACATTAACGGATAAACCTGTTGAAGCTGTACCCTTTAAAGATGTTTTAAAGATGCCAGTGTTGTGGCAAATGGCAGCAATTTGGTTTCTGTTTGATATTACCTTTTGGGGATTCTCAACATGGTTACCAAGTTATTTAATTACTGTTCGTGAATTCTCTTTGGCTAAAACAGGGGTAATGGCGGCTATTCCATTCTTATTTGGTGCTGGTGGTACATTATTAGGTGGTTATGTTTCTGATAAATGTAAATCACAGCGTAAATGGTTATATATGGTTACCGCAGTGATTGCAGCTGGCTTCTTATATATGACATATACTGTTGAAAGTGCTGATATGGCGGTTGTATATCAGTGTATTTCAGCATTATTTATGTTCTTCGCCATGGCAATGTTCTGGGGTATTTTAATGGATACTATCCCAAATAAAATCATGGGGCGTGCTTCAGGGATTGTTAACTTCGGTGGTCAAATGGCGGGTGTTGTTTCCGCACCTGTTATGGGCTTCTTAATTAAAGCGAGTGGTGGTAGTTACGACAGCGCATTTATGTTTATGATAATTGCATTAGTTGCCTCTGCGGTTGTGACGTTCACGGTTAAAATGCGAAATACACCAGCAGCCATTTAATTAATTAGTATTAATAATATTTATATCTAAATAAGTGTGATGTTATTAAAAGAAATAAGATTAATTAAATAAAATAAATGTATTAACTGTAAGATTTATTTATTAAAATTCACTATACGCTTTATTGATTTTTTAATTTAAAAAATCTTATTGCAGGGTACTTTTGTCTTAAAAAAGCCACGATTAAAAATCGTGGCTTTGCTTTTGTTAGATTAATAACATTATTTGCTTATAAGTATAAAGTCGTTGCCACTAAAACAGAGTGTGGCATCGCCACGAATAACGCGGTGATGGGCAATATGGCGTTGACTATTTAATGAAGCGTGCTGTTTCATCATATAAGCCTCTAAATGCCATGCAATAAGTTGTTTAGCGAGCTTTTTATTCGCGTGCTGGCTACGTTCTGATTGCACTTTGACACTAATACCTGTGGCAATATGTGTTGCTCTGACCGCAGATTCTGTTTTATTAACATGCTGACCGCCGGGGCCATTTGAACGCATGGTTTCAAAGACAATTTCTTTGTCATTAATTTCATCAGGTTGTTCAAAACAAGCAACACCAATAAACCAATTTTTACGTTTATGCCGCGGTCGTAATGTGCTTGCACATTGCCATTGTATAGAGCCTGCCCACTGTTGCGCGATAGCCTGTGCATCAGCACCTTCAAGAGACACTAACGCCGATTTTAAGCCATAACGTGAAGGCTCTTTTTCAAGAACCGTGACGTTCACTTGCTGTTTTGTTGTTGATTTCAAAAAGTAATTTAAGGCTTTTTCAACCGCTAAACAGCACTCTTCAGGGCCTTGTGCGGAGGTGAATTGTAATAACATTACGCCATCTCCCCACTTGTTTTATAGGTGATCACGGGTTTTAAACGTGCGATGACTTCGATTAGCCCGATACTCACCATACTTTCAATTACAGTCTCAATCGATTTATAAGATTGCGGTGCTTCTTCATAAATCAGTTGTTTATTGGCACAAATAATACGGCTACCTAATGCCGTTCGTGAAAGTTGTAAAGGTGTAAAACGGTGTGATAATCGGCCTTTGCACTCTGTACGCATCCATTTTCTACCTGCACCATGGGGTAAGGAATGAAGGCTTAATTCAGACACAATTGGCTTAACAATATAGCTGTAATCACCGCGTGAACCCGGAATAACCACCATATCGTGATGTGCGGGTGTTGCACCTTTACGATGTAACCAACCTTGTTGACCATGTAATTCACAAGGCTCTACAAGGTTATGATTTACATCAGAAATAACTGCACCTTGAGTGCGAATTTGGCGCATCATTCTTTCACCAATAAGGCGACGATTAATCTTTGCGTAATCAAGTGCATTATTGTGGGCTTGCAAATATTCATTTGCCTCTTCGGTGTTAGCAACAAGCCCTTTATGACCAAACTGTTCTGTATGAGCACGTAAGATAGATTGTCCTAAACCTCTCGATCCGCTGTGAACTAATAGCAATAACTGTTTTTTATTGATACCACTTGCAGCGAAAAGCGTTTCATTAATCACTTGGTCAATTTGTTGGAATTCAGCAAAGTGATTACCACCACCAATAGAGCCTAAAGAGCCAGCAAAAGGATGATTTTGCATTTCAGTCGGTAGATGCGTTTCTAGCCATTCTGAAGGTGCGATATCACTCATTTCACTCAACTGTTTCTCTGCTTTATCTAAGTTGAGTTTGCTGTTTTTAAATTCCGTTTGAAAGAGCGTCATGCCACAGCCAATATCATTTCCGACCAAAGCAGGGTAAAAACGATTAACAGAAAAAAAGGTAGCGCCAATGGGATAACCACGCCCCGGATGTAAATCAGGCATACCTGCGACATAAGCCATATCAGGAAGTTGAGCGGTTGTTTCTAATTGTTGGATTGCTTTGCTTTCAATCCAAGTATTATCCGATGCGATATAACAAACGCTATCAGATAAATAATGAACACACTTGTCCATATACCAATCCATATAATGTAAAGGATAAAAAAATAAATTGATTGGCGGACAGCAAAAAGAAGGAAAAAAGGATTACTTCTGAGATTGTCCGCAAAGAGTATTCATATTTGTAGTTGTCATGGGATACCTCCTTGCAGTTAATTGAAATGGATGAAAAATAATAAATCGCGGGCATATTAACCACTTTTTTTTGCATTGGCAATCAAAAAGTGGTGTGGTTTTTCTTTATTTTTTAAAAAAAGAATGAATAGATTTTATTTAATTTAAGGCTAACTTCCTTTTATTTGCTATTTCAGTTAGTTCTCTATTTTTAATTAATAAATTACTTTTACTGAGCTTTTTCGGCAATAATCTTCGTAATCATCCGTTAATTTTCTATCTGTGATAACAACATCAAACTGAGCTAAATCGCCCATATTGGCTGTCGCTGTTTCATCAAAATAGTGATATTTGGTGAGTAAGATCTTACGAATAGATTTATCCATCGCCTTTTTCTTCATATAAAGATCGTCGATGTTATAACAGGTAACGCCAAAATCGAGATGAACGCCTTCGGCTGAAATAAAGGCTTTTTTGGGATTAATGCTATCAAGATAAGAAGGTTGGGTAGGATTGTAGAAAGAGTCACTTTTAGGACGATATTCACCTCCGCAGAGTAATACGGTGGCATTTTTTTTCTGGCTTAATGCCAAAAATACTCGATGAGAATAACAGATCCCCGTGAAATGCAGATTATCAGGAATAAGCTCAATCAGTGTGGGAATAAACTGCCCGTTATCGAAAAAAAGAACATCGCCGTCAGATACCATGCCAGCAGCAAGATTAGGAATATGAAGTTCTTCAGTTTGATCTGGCGTAATGATATTAGAGGATGTTGAGATTAACCCTGAATGGGGCTGGGCTAATGCAACAATGTAGCCACCTAATAATGACATCGGAAAAGGGTTTTCGGCGTCAGAACTAAGGTCGCGCCTAATTGTCATTTCAGAAACTTCAAGGATCCTTGCGGCGTCTTTAAGATGTATGCGACCTGAGCGTTTTATACATTCACTGAGGCGGCGCAAACGTTCGTGCTGTTTGGTCTCTATCACCGAAGGATCCTTGTGTTATCGAATAGCGTACTCCAAGAAAATATACGCTAAATAATTAGTAGTTTGATTCAGGTGCATTTGAATCTGTTGCGATAGCGACACTTGCGCTAGCGCCGATACGTGTTGCACCTGCTTTGATCATGTTTAATGCTGTTTGGCGATCGCGAACACCACCTGATGCTTTCACACCAACTTCATCACCCACTGTTTTGCGCATTAAAGCAACATGATGTTCTGTTGCGCCCATTGTACTGTATCCTGTTGATGTTTTCACAAAATCAACGCGGATCTCACGACACATTTCACAAACTAAACGTACTTCGTCGTCAGTTAATAAGCAAGTTTCTAAAATAACTTTCAGAGTTGTATTACCACAAGCGGCTTTTACTGCTTCGATATCTTGTTTTACGAAGTCTAAACGGCCGCTTTTTAACATACCAATATTGATAACCATATCGACTTCTTGTGCGCCTTGGCGAATAGCTTCAGCCGCTTCAAAGGCTTTTGTTGCTGTTAAACCCGCACCAAATGGGAAGTCGATAACACAACATACTTTTACATCACTTCCTTCAAGGCAAGTTCTTGCTAAAGGGATGTAAGAAGTGTTAATACAAACAGAGAAGAAACCATGTTCAACTGCTTCAGCACACAATTTTTTGATTTGCGCTTCAGTTGTATCTGCAGCAAGAAGGGTATGATCGATATAATTAGCTAATGGACGCATAGTATATTCCTTAATAAGAAGATTGTTATTCATCACCCATGTGATTTTGGCAACATATTAGTGCCGTTTTAACGGGATAACAATCACAAATGATATTTAAATAACATGATACTGTTATACATCTATCAAAATGTCACTATTTTCACATTTAAAAATTTCACATAAGAGTAAGAGGCGCTATGGATATCGCAGTGATTGGTTCAAATATGGTGGATTTGATCACCTATATAGACAGGATGCCAAAAGAGGGAGAAACCCTTGAGGCGCCAGCATTTAAGATTGGCTGTGGTGGTAAAGGGGCAAATCAAGCTGTTGCTGCTGCTAAATTAAATTCAAAAGTGATGATGTTAACAAAGGTTGGCGATGATATTTTCGCGGATAACACCATCATGAATTTAGAGTCTTATGGTATTAACACGCGCTATGTTGAAAAAGTGCCTGGTACAACAAGTGGTGTTGCGCCCATTTTTGTGACTTCTCAATCATCAAATAGCATTTTAATTGTTAAAGGTGCTAATCAGCATTTATCGCCAGAGGATATTGATAGAGCCACAGATAGCCTGAAAAAATGCAAAATAATCGTATTGCAATTAGAAATCCCGCTTGAAACGGTGTATCACGCTATTGAGTTTGGTAACAAACATCATATTCCTGTGTTATTTAACCCAGCGCCTGCTTCAAAAGCATTAGATCTTGATATTGCAGCTCGTTGTGACTTTTTTGTTCCGAATGAAACAGAACTTGAAATTTTGACTGGTATGCCAATCACTACAATGGATGAAATCCGTGAAGCCGCTTGCTCTTTACTACAAAAAGGCTTTAAGAATGTCATCGTTACATTAGGTGAAAAAGGCGCATTATGGATGAATGGTGAAATTGAAAAATATATTCCTGCCATTAAAGTTGATGCAATTGATACTAGTGGGGCGGGGGATGCCTTTATTGGTTGTTTCTCCCATTATTATGTTCACACCAATAATATTGAAGAAGCGTTAAATAAAGCCGTGATGTTTTCTGGTTTAAGTGTTGCAGGAAAAGGCACACAATCTTCTTATCCGAGCATTGAAGAGTTTGGGCAGTTTTTAGCGCAAGCCAAGTAGTACACTTCTGCACTATCACATCTTTGTATTCCACTTGCTATCTTATTTAGAAAGTAAGTGGAATTTCTTTAAAATTAATAGTTTGCTGTGTTTTTATAGTCACTGTTGGATTTCTTACAAAGAAAAACGGTTTAACTTAATGTGACTGATTTCACAGAGTGGTGACAATTATTGTTGAAATCTTATTTCATAAAATGTAATTTTAATTGAAATTTGGTTTCATTAGGGTTGTTATGATGAAAGAAGATGCATTAAGCGAATGTCTTAAAAATGAAAGCAATCAAGAAACAACACAGTTTTCTGAATTAAGCGCTTTAGAGTTGGTTACGCTTATCAATAGTGCAGATATGACTGTTGCAAATGCAGTTAAAAAAGAATTACCCGCTATTGCTAAAGCAGTAGAAAGAATTACTGAACGTCTGCAAAAAGGTGGACGTATTTTTTATGTTGGTGCAGGAACAAGTGGACGATTAGCGGTACTAGACAGTGCGGAATGTCCACCTACTTTTGGTGTATCTCCTACATTAGTACAGGCGATTATTGCTGGCGGTCATGATGCAATGCTAAAAGCGGTTGAAAATATTGAAGATAGTCAAGAGGCGGCAATTGAAGAGCTCCAACGTCGTCATGTCAGTGATAAAGATGTCGTTATTGGCATTGCCGCAAGTGGTCGTACTCCCTTCACTGTCGCAGCTTTGCAATATGGCAAGAAGCTAAAAGCATTGACAGTATCTATTACTACGCGTGGCAAAAGTATGATGAGTGAAATTGCCGACTTATCTATTGCACCAGATGTGGGCGCAGAAGTGTTAACAGGTTCCACAAGAATGAAAAGTGGCACAGCTCAAAAAATGATTTTGGGTATGTTAAGTACTAGCGTGATGACTAAACTTGGAAAAGTGCATAAAAACCTTATGGTGGATGTGATTGCGAGTAATGAGAAATTGCAACGTCGTGCTGAAGGTATTGTCAGCGAGGTGTGTGGAATTTCACATGAAACAGCCAGAACCCTGTTACAAATGGTTAATTATCATCCTAGAAAAGCCATTTTAATGTATGAACTTCACCTGAGTGTGGAGAAAGTTGAGCAAATTACACAGCAATATCCTTATCGTTCGTTACAACAGCAACTCGCCCTATTTAACTAATAACAATATGAGTAAACACTCTGAACTTTAGCAGGCACGCATATGGCTAATAAAATAGAACATCTCGACACGTTAGCAATAGAAATAGAAAAACATGCTGGTGGGTTTCAAAATGTGGCAACCCTAACACATTGTATGACTCGTATTCGACTGATTTTAAAAGATAGCTCGCTATTTGATGCCAACGCTTTAAAACAAGTCGAAGGCGTTAAAGGTGTTGTATTTAATGGCGAACAGCACCAAGTGATTGTAGGAATGGGAACCGCGGCAAAAGTTTATTCCATCATGAATAAGCGTATGCAAAACAGTTCAGCAAGTAGTGAAGATGAGCCTGCGTCAACACCAGTGAAAAAAGGCTTCTCCATTCGTCGTATGCTAAATACATTAGCGGCTATTTTTGTCCCGACAATTCCTGCTTTAATTGGCTGCGGTTTGATTATGGGGTTAATTAATATTATCCGTTTAGTCGCACCAGGCTTAGTTGAGCAATTCCCTGAGCTATTTAAATTATTCAAATTAATTGGTAGTACGGTATTTGCATATCTCTCTATTATGATTGGGATAAATACAGCTAAAGAATTGGGCGCGTCAACGTCGATTGGTGCTGTAATGGCTGGGTTATTAGCCATGCCTGGGCTTGCTGATATCACCTTATTTGGTGAGAAATTACAGCCAAACAGTGGCGGGATCTTTGCAGTATTAATGGTGGTCGTGTTCTCTTCAAAATTAGAATTATGGTTTCGTAGTATCGTTAAAGAGAGCCTAGATCTTATCTTAACGCCGTTTGTGACTATTTTAGTCTCTTCTCTTGTGGCGATTATGATATTCCAACCAATCGGCCATTATCTTAATCAGTTATTAGCACAAGGCGTATCATTATCACTTTTAAATCAAGGTGGTGGTGCGGTTGTAACGGGTGCTGCGCTAGGGGGAAGCTTCTTATTTTTACTCTTAACGGGATTGCATCAAGGACTAATTCCTATTCATACCGAAATCTTAAATACTTTTGGTTTAAATTACCTGTTCCCTATTTTAGCCATGGGTGGAATGGGGCAAGTAGGCTCTTGTTTTTGGGTTTATTTACGCACTAAAAACCAACGTTTAAAGAAAACATTAATGGGTGCATTACCTGTTGGTATTTTCGGTGTCGGTGAGCCTTTATTATTTGGTGTTTCCCTTCCATTAGGAAAACCTTTTGTAGCGGGATGTATTGGTGGTGCGGCTGGTGGTGCATTAATGGCATATTTCCAAGTTGGGATCATTATTCCATTTGGTACAGCTGGGTTATCATTAATTCCATTAGTGGGAGATGGGCAAATTATTAAGTTCCTGATCGCAGTATTAGGTGCATGGATTGTCGGTTTTATTGCCAGTATGCTAATGGGATTTACCGATCCAGAGAAATAAGTCAGAAATAAAAAGGATAACAGAATGTCGACACTGACCAAAAAGCTTGAAAGTTTGCTAATACAAGGCAAAGGCACAGAACAACGTATTGCTCATTATTTATTAGAGAATAGTGAGAATATTGCCAGTATGAATGCGGCTGATCTGGCACTTAAAGCAGGTGTAAGTAGTGCTTCTGTTATCCGTTTTTCACGTCAAATGGGGTATCGCGGTTATCCTGAATTTAAAATTGATTACCTTTCAGAAGAAAAGCAACAAAAAAGCAGTGGCGATATTCTCTATGGCAATCTCGCGAAAACAGACCCGACAGAATTAATTATTTCCAAAACAGGGCATCTGTTTACCAGTGCTATTCAAGATTCATTAGCGTTGTTAGATCCTAATACCATAGATCTATTAGCTGAAAAAATGGTATTAGCAAAACGCATTGTATTGTTTGGTATTGGCGCATCCGCCGTTGTGGCGAGCGATATTTTTCATAAATTAATTCGTGTAAATAAAAACACCTTATTTAGTCCTGATCTTCATGCTCAATTGGCTTATTCCGCTAATTTATCTACTGATGATATTGCCATTGCTGTTACCGCTAGAGGAAATACGACAGATATTAATCGGATGCTGAAATCAGCAAAAAATGAAGGTTGTTTAACTGTGGCATTAACGCGTTTCGGACAAGATGAAGCAACTCGATTATCTGATTATACATTGCCTTATTTTTATGATGAACAACACTCTCAATTAGGCGTGATTACGCCACAAGTTTTACAAATGGTGGCTTTTGATGTGCTGTTTTTTAAATATATGACATTAGCGAGTGAGTCAGCAGAAAAAGCATTATTAAAAGGGCGAGAAGCTGTTATGCAAGGAAATCAATAATGTTACTTATCACCACATTAGCGGTGGGTGCGGCTATTGGTTTAATTATAAGTACGACGGGTGTGGGCGGCGGTGTTATTGTTTTACCTGTATTGACCTATTTCTTTGGTATGAATGCGTTAATGGCAGTTGCAACAGCGAATTTATTATCCATGTTGATGAAAGTTACTTCGTCTTATATGCATTTTCGCCTTGGAAATATTCCTTTTAAAAGAGCGATGATTGTCTTAGGAATAATGCTACCAAGTACCTTTTTAGCCAGTGTTTTGGTTAATTATTTAGGTTCGTTAGCGCAGTATCAGCAACAAGTTGAATGGGGAATTAATGCGCTTGTTGTTAGTGCTATTGTTTTTTCTCTATTTCTCTTTGTACAGAGAATGTTTTTCTCATTACCTCCCGTTGTGGTTGAAAATACAGCGTTAGCTCCTTTAAATATAAAAGCGCTATTACTTCCTGCGATCGCAGCAGGTGTTGTTTTAGGGGCAACGGGGGTGGGTGGTGGTGTGGTTGTGTTACCGTTATTGCTACGCTACGCGAACCTTTCTATTAAGCAAGCTATTGGCACTTCTATATTTACCACAACATTGTTATCGGGATCTTCAGCACTAGCCTATATGCAAGATGGGCATACGGATATTCATTTGGCACTTTTGTTATTTTTAGGCTCGCTAATCTCTATTCCGCTGTCTAAGTGGCTGTTGATCAGAATGCCTGACAGAATATTTCAGTATGCAACGCTGATTTTAATTATTTGTAGTGCGGTGATGATGCTAGCTAAATTATTTTAGTATTTAAATGTATCATTAATGTTAATTATAAAAGTGATATAAAAAAAATAGCTAAATAATAGCTAAATAAAAATAAATTTTTATTGGTTATTTCTTGATTATCTTATTAATTTAATTGAGGTCATTCTTAATATAGAAGCGATTATCCATTTTTTATTTGTGTGTTAATGGAATGTATTCTTGATGATTTATTTTTACTGATATATGGTTTTTATCATAAATAGATAATTGAGATGATAATCACATTAAAGTTAATTCCTATATGTTTCACTGTAACCCTCATTTAATACCTATAAGTGAAGGTACTAGTATTATGGAAAATAATAATAGGAAAACGCCTCATATTAGACGTATTGCCCACATTATGATGTATAAACAACGTCAGTGTTTCCATTTCTCCGTTTTTAACGGGTAAGCCCTCTTTTTACATGCTGAAAATATAAAGCATATTTCCTAATAACGTGTGTTATTGGGGAGACATCTATTTTTCATAAATAATGAATCATTTTTTAACTCTATTATTATCAAAATAATTAGGAGATAGGATTATTATGTCTATTAATATTAAAGGTAGAAGTTTTTTAAAATTACTCGACTTTTCATCAGCTGAAATTCAATATTTATTAAATCTTTCTAAACATTTTAAATCATTAAAAATGGCAGGTATTCCTCACCGCTCTTTGGAAGGTAAAAATATCGTTTTATTATTTGAAAAAACCTCAACACGTACACGTTGTGCTTTTGAAGTGGCAGGTTACGATTTAGGAATGGGAGTGACTTATCTTGATCCAGGCTCATCACAAATGGGTAAAAAAGAGTCTATTGAAGATACTGCACGTGTATTAGGGCGTTTCTATGATGGTATTGAATATCGTGGTTTTGATCAGTCATTAGTTGAAGAACTTGCGGCAAAATCAGGTGTGCCAGTATGGAATGGTCTTACCGATAAATTCCATCCAACTCAGATGTTGGCGGATATGCTAACAGTTGAAGAAAATTTTGGTCATTTAAAAGGGCTTAAGCTGACTTTCTTTGGTGATGCGCGTAATAACGTTGCTAACTCTTTAATGGTGGTCTGTGCCAAATTAGGCTTACATTTTACAGCATGTGGCCCAGCATCTTTAATGCCAGAAGAGCAACTTGTGAAGGAGTGTCGTGCAATCGCGGCTGAAAACGAAGGCTCTATCACATTAACAGAAGATATCGAGAAAGGGGCAAAAGAGGCTGATGTTCTCTATACCGATATTTGGGTTTCAATGGGAGAGCCAGATAGTGTTTGGGATGAGCGCATTCGCTTACTGAAAGCTTATCAAGTCAATGAATCTATGATGAAAATGGCAAATCCTCATGCGATTTTCTTACACTGTTTACCTTCATTCCATGATCGTTTAACGCTCATTGGTGAAGATATTTATCAGAAGTTTGGTTTGAGTGAAATGGAAGTGGCAGACGAAGTTTTTGAGTCACGCCAATCAAAAGTTTTCGATCAGGCTGAAAACCGTATGCATACCATTAAAGCCGTTATGTTCGCGACTTTAAGCTAAAGCAAGGAGTTAACAATGCCTAAGAAGGTATTTATTGCTTTAGGGGGAAATGCATTGGGCAGTACGCCACTAGAGCAAAAGCAGATAGTCCGAAAAACCGCAAAGCCCATTGTGGATCTGGTTGAGAAGGGTTACCAAGTCATTATTGGTCATGGTAATGGCCCACAAGTTGGGATGATTAACTTAGCTATGGATTATGCATCGCAACAGAACATCGGCACGCCTTATATGCCATTTGCTGAATGTGGTGCCATGAGCCAAGGTTATATTGGTTATCATCTACAACAGGCTATTAATGACGAATTATGTGCGAGAAATCTGAATAAAAATCATGGTTGTGCCACCATTGTGACCCAAGTGGTTGTTGATAAAAACGACCCTGCTTTTTTATCACCGACAAAACCGATTGGTGCTTTTTATACTCAACAGCAAGCTGAGGTTATTCAAAAAGAGCACGGTTTTCACTTTATGGAAGATGCTGGACGTGGATATCGTCGAGTGATCCCATCACCTAAGCCGTTAGAAATTGTAGAATCGCCGATTATTAAACAGTTGGTTGAACGTAATATTGTGGTGATTACTGTTGGTGGCGGTGGTATTCCTGTTATTCGGAAAGGGGATTTATTAGAAGGTATTGATGCTGTTATTGATAAAGATAATTCTAGCTCAAAATTAGCCGTAGAATTAAAAGCAGACATTTTATTAATATTAACGGCTGTTGATAAAGTTGCTATTAATTTTAATAAACCAGATCAAATGAATTTAGATAAATTAACGCTTTCTCAAGCGCAGAAATATATTTCCCAAGGGCAATTTGCTAAAGGAAGTATGCTACCTAAAGTTGAGGCTTGCCTTAACTTTCTAAAAGAGAGTGATAAAGGTGTACAAGCTATTATTACTTCTTTAGAGAATGCATTATCTGCTTTAGAAGGAAAAACAGGTACAACAATTATTTCTGATTAATATCATACTTATCATTATTCTACATTTAATTCTAATAATAGACTCTGCCAGATAGATATTATTTCTACTGGCAGAGTAGCCTCTTATTTAAGTCGAGGACGCTTATGAAACTTAAAAAGTTTGCGTTTCCGACCGCATTTACTATTTTATTTGCCATTACAGTAATTGTGGTTGGATTAACGTGGATAATTCCAGCTGGCGAATATCAGCGATTAAGTTATAACTCAGCGGGGCCATCATTAGTGGTTGCGAAAATAGATGGTTCTCATGAAGTGTTACCTGCAACTCAGGCAACATTAAATGATTTAAATGTCTCTATTGAGATTAATAAATTTACAGATGGGACAATTAAAAAACCGATAGCGATACCTGGAACCTATGAACGCGTAGCACAGCAACCCAAAGGGATTATGGATATTACCGAAAGTATGGTGAAAGGAACGATAGAGGGAGCTGATGTTATTGTTTTCATTCTTGTCTTGGGGGGGCTTATTGGAGTTGTTAATAAAACTGGTGCATTCAATGCAGGTTTAACAGCACTAGCGAATCGAACCAAAGGCAAAGAGTTTTTAGTCGTGTTTGGGGTCACGATTATATTATCCATCGGCGGGACAAGCTGTGGGATTGAAGAAGAAGCCGTTGCCTTCTATCCCATATTAGTACCCATATTCTTAATCTTGGGTTATGACGCTATTGTGTGTGTTGGTGCTATTTTCCTTGCCTCTTCAATGGGGGCTGGGTTCTCAACTGTAAATCCTTTCTCAGTTGTTATCGCATCAAATGCTTCGGGGATCAGTTTTATTGAAGGGATCGGCTTTCGTACTATTGGGTTGGTGATTGGTACGATGGGGGTTTTGGTTTATTTATATTGGTATTGCAAGAAGATCAAAAAAGATCCGACTTTCTCTTACAACTATGAAAATGCCGAAAGTTTTAAACAGCGCTTTTTAAGTAATTACGATCCTAATGAGATATTAGAATTTTCGTGGCGTCGTAAAGTGATCCTCTGCTTATTTGTTGCTGCTTTTCCTATTATGGTTTGGGGTGTTATGGACATGGGCTGGTGGTTTCCACAAATGGCAGCTCTTTTCCTTGCTATCGCAATCATCATAATTTTTCTCTCTGGATTAAAAGAGAAAACAGCCATTGATGGATTTATTCACGGGGCATCGGAATTAGTCGGTGTTTCATTAATTATTGGTTTAGCGCGTGGTGTTAACCTTGTGATGGAACAAGGTAAAATTGCTGATACCATTCTTGAATTTATGTCTCATATGGTTGCAGGAATGCCACCAAGTTTATTCTTATTGGCACAGCTCGTTGTCTTTATCTGTTTAGGTTTTATTGTTCCGTCTTCTTCAGGGCTTGCGGTTTTAGCGATGCCAATCATGGCGCCATTAGCGGATGCAGTTGGTGTTCCTCGTTATATGGTGGTATCGGCATATAACTGGGGGCAATATATTATGTTGTTCTTGGCGCCTACTGGGCTGGTGTTAGCGACATTGCAAATGTTAGATATCTCCTATAATAAATGGCTTAAATTTATTATGCCGATGGTGATATTTATGTTTGTACTCTCGGCAACACTATTATTGGTTCAAGTTGCTTTTTTATAAAATTGAGTCGATGTGTTTACGTTGAGAAACGAATTTTTGGTTATTCTGTAATGTGAAATTAATCTAGATTTTTATGCTGCAATCAGGGTTATTTTTTGATTTTCACTAGAAGTGATCTAGCTCTCGTTTTTGGCGGTGATAAAAAATAAACCGAAAAAAAAGGTTGTTAATTTGTAGAAGTTATGTTTTTTTAAATACAGATAACACGTAAACACATCATTAAATTAATTGATAGGTAACCCATGATCATCACTACTCTACTACAAAGCCTACGACTAACAGCGCACATTGCGGCTGTGGTTGTCGTGCGTGTGGTGGTGGTCGTCGGCAAAGCGCCGTAACGGGTCCGAATCAACACAGTTTCGCAACCCCGCCGGCGCACTAACCGGGCGGGGTTTTTCTTTTCTACCGCCCATAAAGTCCGGCTTAGAACAAAGGACAGAGAAAAATGGGTGCTCAACAAGATAACGCCACAAGTAGAACCTTTACTGGCGCACAATTAATCGTTTATTTACTGGAACGGCAAGGCATTACGACAATTGCAGGGATCCCCGGTGGTGCGGCGTTGCCTTTGTATGACGCATTAAGCCAAAGCAAATCTATTCGCCATATCTTAACTCGCCATGAACAGGGCGCAGGTTTTATCGCTCAAGGTATTGCAAGAGCAAATGGTAAACCTGCTGTTTGTATTGCCTCAAGTGGGCCGGGGGCGACGAATTTAGTCACTGCAATCGCAGATGCTAAATTGGATTCTATTCCTTTGGTGTGTATTACTGGTCAGGTATCTTCTGCAATGATTGGGACAGATGCCTTCCAAGAAGTTGATACTTATGGCATGTCTATTCCCATTACTAAACATAATTATTTAGTGCGCGATATTGCTGATTTACCCGAAATTATTTGTGATGCGTTTCGTTTAGCTATGTCAGGGAGACCGGGCCCAGTTTGGGTTGATGTACCAAAAGATATTCAGCAAGCCACAATTACATTAGAAGCGTTACCACCTATTCCACAAAAAGATCCCGTTCCCGCATTTAATACTGATTTAGTGATACAAGCGGCGCAAATGATCAACCAAGCTAAAAATCCAGTTTTATATTTAGGCGGTGGAATAATTAGCTCAGAAGCATGCAAAGAAGCGATTGAATTAGCAGAGAAAAATAATCTGCCAACAACGATGACCTTAATGGGATTAGGATTAATGCCACCTTCACACCCTCTGTATTTGGGGATGTTGGGTATGCATGCGACGCGTAGTACTAATTTTATTTTAGAAGAAGCGGATTTGTTGATTGTATTAGGTGCGCGCTTTGACGATCGTGCTATTGGTAAAGCAGAGAAGTTTTGCCCTAATGCCAAAATTATTCATGTTGATATCGATCGTGCTGAAATTAGTAAAATCAAACGCCCAGATATTGCGATCCACGCTGATGCGAAATCAGTGTTATCACTGTTATTACCATTGATTAATACCAATAAGCGTAATGAATGGATAGAGCGTGTTACGACACTGAAACAAGAATATCCATTGGAGATGAAAAACTCTGAAAATATTCTGAGTGGTTATGGCATTGTATTAGCGGCCGCAAATTGTGTTGATGATGATGCCATTATTACAACAGACGTTGGGCAACATCAGATGTGGGTTGCACAAGCGTATCCGTTAAATCGACCTCGACAATGGTTAACATCTGGCGGTTTAGGCACGATGGGATTTGGTTTACCAGCAGCGATTGGTGCCGCATTAGCGGAGCCAAGTAAGAAAATCCTCTGCTTCTCTGGGGATGGTAGCATTATGATGAATATTCAAGAGTTTGCTACGGCGGCTGAACACCAATTAGATATCAAAATTATTTTGATAAATAATCAGGCATTGGGATTGGTTCACCAACAACAAACGCTGTTTTTTGAAGAGCGTATTTATGCGGCGGCTTACCCTTATCAAACAGATTTTATTCGTATTGCACAAGGCTTTGGTTTAGACACCTGTGACTTAAATCAGGAAGCGGATCCTGCGAGTGCATTAAAAGCAGCAATTGAAAAACCAGGTCCGTGTTTAATTCATGTCATGATTGATATTCATGAAAAAGTATTTCCAATGGTACCGCCAGGGGCGGCAAATATTGAGATGATAGGAGCTTAATTTATGTCACAACAATCACAACCTATCGCGCTGGAATTGATTGTTCGCAACCATCCCGGTGTTATGACCCATATTTGTGGGCTATTTGCTCGCCGTGCCTTTAACGTTGATGGTATTTTGTGTTTACCGATGAAAAATAGCGATAAAAGCCGTATTTGGCTATTAGTGCAAAAAGATGATCGCCTAATGCAGATGGTGAGTCAGGTAGAAAAGCTTGAAGACGTAAAAGAAGTGAGATTCAGCGACGATTTACGTGTTTTTGAACAAATGGAAAGTTATCTAAGTTAATTTGTCATTTTTATTTTATCAGTGGCTTTATTCTTAATTACGGTATTTTTAATTAATAGGAATAAAGCCATATTTTTATCGCAAATAAAAAAGCTAAGGACGATGATGATAATGCTGTTGATTGGGGCTAGACATAATGACGGATGCACGCAAATGCCCTTCAACACAAATATAAGAGTGAGGGGTATTACCATGAAAGGCGTAAAAATCACCTGTTTCGAGTAAGACCGTTTCATCATTGTCAAAACGCATCATTAATTTACCCGAATAGACCATGATGTGTTCTTGAGTTCCATCTGCGTGAGCTGGGCTATTGATGATCGCGCCATGCTTCATTTCGATATGCCAAATTTCAGTAATATTGCCGATACCAATACGAAATTTAAACTCTTGGGCATAATCACCCACGATAGGCTTATGTCGTTCTAAACGAGGATATTCTTCTCGTGTGAAACTAAATAAATCCCCTAACGGAAAGCCAAGCGCTATTGCGATAGCCTCTAAGGTATCGATTCTAGGATTAGAATCACCCGATTCTAATTTTGACAATGCAGCCTTGGATATTCCCGATTTTCTTGATAACTCATTAAGTGACAAGTTTCGAGACTGTCTTAATTGTTTGACTTTATTACCAAGGTATTCATTCGTTTTTTTAGGAGGTTGTGGGTTCATTGCCAATTCAAAATATCGTTAGTTTAAAAGAGTTATTCCGATTAGATAATAACACTAATTAACCGTATTCGGAAAAATGAGATCCTGTTTCTGCTGTATTTTGTGAATAGTCTTACGATCACTGTTCGATTTTTAATAATTACGCTAATATTCTTCATTAAATGATAATTATTCAAGGTTTATTATGATGGACTTACTCAGTTGGTCTGATCTTTTTATTTGCCTACTTACCTTATTCTTTGCTTATGTTATTTTCGGTATGGCTGGGTTTGGCTCTGCGTTAATTGCAGGCCCTGTATTAGCACTTTATTTACCTCTTTCAATGATAGTGCCTTTATTGGCATTAATCGATTTAAGTGCTGCCATAGTGAATGTTTTAAGAGATGGCAAACAGGCTGATTTTAAAGAGATACGCTATCTTATTCCGCTGATTATTATTGGTAGTCTGGTCGGTGCGACGATTTTATTAACCACACGACCTGATTTGCTTTCTCTTCTTTTAGGTATCTTTGCCGCTTGTTATGCCATTTATGCCTTGTTTTGGAAAAAACAAGAAAGCCAATTTTCTCAACGCTTGGTTTATCCTTTTGGGTTAATTGGTGGTGTATTTAGCGCATTGTTTGGTAGTGGTGGCTTTTTATATGCAATCTATTTATCAGGCAGAATTGCAGATAAAAACAAGTTTCGCATTACACAAACGACATTGATTGGCTTTAGCACACTAACGCGAGTGGTGATTTTCTTATTTGCGGGTATTTATTGGCAATTGGATATTCTTAAGTTAGCTGTCATTTTCTTGCCTGCTATGTTTGCGGGAGTTTGGTTAGGGCGAAATTTAACATTACGTATGTCGAAAGCTCGATTTATGAGTGTGATTTATACCATTGTATTGGCATCAGGTACTGTGCTTATTTATCGTTATTTTTCTTAAGCGTTGCAGGATAAATGACGGTGAAGTGAGAATATTGTGAAAGGCAAAGATCTTGGTGAGTCAAACGGAGATCTTTCTCTGATTAATGTTACTTTTTAAGCATGTTTATCTATTTCTTATCCCCTATAATAAAACAATATTTTATTTAACCACCTTCCTTTTATTACAGAGGTTTCTGTTATTCGCAGAAACAAAATAACATGTCACATCAAAATTATCGCCAATCTGAAGTTTTTGCGATAACAACTATCACGGTAAGTATTGGCGTTATCGGGATTGTTATCGGATTAACTATTCCTATGGTTGCACTGCGCCTTAATTTAGCGGGAATTAGTGAATCTATCATTGGACTTATTTCCGCTGCACCCGCTATTGGGATGTTAATTATTTCGCCTTTTGCTCGGCGTATTGTGCAATGGATAGGCAAACGCTTTGCCATGCTATTAGCAACCATTGTTTCTGCAATAAGCTTATTACCTTTAATGGGGAGCTTGCCTTTAGAGGTTTTATTTCCTCTACGATTAATCACTGGGATTGCCAGTGGTGTGATGATTTGTTTAGGTGAAACGTGGATTAATGAGCTTTCACCAGATAATAAACGTGGGCGGATTTTAGCGGTATATACTACGGTATTTACTATTAGCCAGTTATTAGGGCCTTCAATTATTGCGCTTTATGGCGTCGCAGATAAGACACCTATTTTAATTAGTGTCTTTATTCATATTATCTCTATTGTCCTGTTTTTAATGATGGATCAGAAAACAGGTGATAAATTACCGAAAGATACGCAAGAGCCTAATTTTTCTATTATCCGCTTTGTTAAAGTGGCACCCGCAATCTGTGGTGGTATTGTTTTCTTTGCTTTTTTTGATGGCACCGTACTTTCTATGTTTCCTATTTATGGCCTAAGTATGGGACACACTGAAGCTATTGCCGCAATGATGATAAGCGCTATTTTAGCGGGTGATGCCATTATGCAAATGCCATTTGGCTGGCTTGCTGATCATATGAACAGAACACGGTTATATCGAATTTGTGGTGTAGTGACTTTACTTGCAAGCTTATTATTACCTATCACTATGTCCCATATATTTTTGATTTGGCCTTTATTGCTGGTGTTGGGTGCAACAGCTGGTGCGATATACACCATTGCGTTGGTACAAATAGGGCAATATTTCTCAGGCAATGATCTGATGGTTGCTAATGCGTCAGCTGCGATGTTATGGGGAATTGGTAATTTAGCAGGGCCTTTGCTGGCTGGCGCGATGTCAGAAATTTCTTCATCTTCACTACCATTTTTATTGGTTGCTATGACAGGTTTATTCTTAGTTTCAACGATGGAACGTTGGAACCTAGGTGTTGAAGCACTCAATAGTAGCTCATCTTAATATTATTTCTTCTCTATCGTATTCCATTTAGGGTCAAAGTAATGCGATAGAGGAAGCCTTTCTTTTCTCGATTTCTAAATATTAAAAATTTATCTTATTGTTTTTTATAAATGATTATGATTATCTTTTGTAATTGTAACTATTTTAAAATTTATTAAGAATAATCTAGAAATGCTTATGCAAAACGGAAAACTATTTGCTAAAACTGCGCTTACTCATCTAACGTTAGAAGTAGAAGATGACACTATCTTCAGATAAAAATAGTGAATACTGCAAATCATTAATCGCCACACATTGGGAACGGGAGGTATTATTTATCTAAGCAACTTATTAAAGTTACTAATAATAGATAGATATACCTAGTTATCATATCGTGTAATATAAATTCAATAAAAACAATTGATTAATCTGTTTTTCTACTGTGAGATAAGCATGATATTAGATGATTGTACAAAAGTAGAATGATGAGGAAAGTCGGTAGCTGCTTTCCTCTTTTTCTTTTTTCTAACTTTAAATTATCTTTTTATGACATTTTTATTAAAAATGTATTTTTTCGCTTGATTCTTACCCTAAAAGCACCAGATAATCGTTTGCGTCAAATTCTCTCACTCAATCCACACGAAAAACCAAACGTTTGCTTTTGACTCCCTCTTAAGATTTTTCATCGACAAGAGGTTATTCTAATTGATACGTAATCGTTTTCGTTTTTTTGGAGAGTGAACCGTTTTTATGTCAGAGGAAAGTAATGTCTGCTAATCAATCAGCAAGCACAGGTAAACTGGATAGCTATTTTAAACTTACAGCACGCGGCACAACTGTTCGCAAAGAAATGATCGCTGGTTTGACGACATTTCTGGCTATGGTGTATTCCGTTATTGTTGTTCCTAGTATGTTAGGACAAGCCGGTTTTCCACATACAGCGGTTTTTATTGCAACCTGTTTAGTCGCGGGATTAGGCTCCCTTCTAATGGGATTGTGGGCAAATCTTCCTATGGCAATTGGTTGTGCTATTTCATTAACAGCATTTACCGCTTTTAGCTTGGTCTTGGGACAAAACATCTCTGTGCCCGTTGCATTAGGTGCCGTGTTTTTAATGGGGTGTTTATTCACCGTTTTCTCATTAACTGGCATTCGCACTTGGATCTTAAAAAATATTCCAATTGGTATCGCACATGGTGCAGGAATAGGGATTGGGCTTTTTCTGCTTTTAATCGCAGCAAACAGTGTTGGATTAGTGGTTAAAAACCCATTTGATGGTTTGCCTGTCGCAATGGGTAAATTTACATCATTTTCTGTTCTGATGTCACTTGCTGGATTGGCCGCTATTTTCGGATTAGAAAAACGTAAAGTGCCGGGTGGCGTTCTATTAGTGATTGTGGCTATTTCGATTATCGGCCTTATTTTTGATCCTAATGTAAAATATCAAGGCATCTTTAAAATGCCTCAATTAGGTGAAGATGGACTTTCTTTATTGTTTGCAATGGATATTAAAGGTGCCTTACAGCCTTTAGTATTACCGAGTGTTCTTGCGTTAGTGATGACTGCCATTTTTGATGCCACTGGGACTATTCGCGCTGTTGCAGGTCAAGCAAACTTATTAGATAAACGCGGGCAAATTATTAATGGCGGAAAAGCGCTGACTTCTGACTCTGTCAGTAGTATTTTTGCGGGTGTTATTGGTGCTGCACCGGCTGCGGTTTATGTTGAATCAGCCGCAGGAACAGCGGCTGGTGGTAAAACAGGATTAACCGCAACAGTAGTCGGTATTTTATTTTTACTGATCCTTTTCTTATCGCCTCTTTCTTATTTAGTTCCTGCTTATGCAACGGCACCTGCGTTAATGTATGTGGGTTTATTGATGCTAGGTAACGTCACTAAGTTAGATTTCAGTGATTTTGTTGATGCAATGTCAGGTATGGTGTGTGCTGTATTTATTGTTTTAACCTGTAATATCGTCACAGGTATTATGTTAGGTTTCGGCTGTTTGGTGATTGGCCGTATATTTGCAGGTGAATGGCGTAAACTCAATATTGGCACAGTATTAATTACTATTGCTCTAGTGGCATTTTATGCGGGTGAGTGGGCAATTTAATTTAAATAATCGGTTTTAAAGACAAAAGGCGGAATATATTTTTATTCCGCCTTTTTGCTATTTATTTCTCTACTTTTATTCGCTATTGTCGAAATTAAATCTAGTAATTAAATAGTTGGTAGAAGATATGCAAGAAATAAAAATACGCCATGGTGAACCTGACGACGCATCAGCAATTCAACAACTATATACACATCCTGATTTATATATTTGCACTTGCCAATTTCCTTATCCTTCAGTCACGATGTGGAAAAAAAGATTACTTGAATTTTCAGAACAAAATATCCCTAATTTTGTTGCAACTATTGATGGCCAAGTCGCGGGACATTTAGCACTGATAATCGATAATCATCCTCGTCGTCGCCACATTGTGAGTTTTGGTCTTGGTGTTGGTGCTGAATATTCCGGAAAAGGCGTTGGTAAATTACTTATCAATACAGCAATTGATTATGCTTTCAATTGGTTAGCAGCCACTCGATTAGAATTAGAAGTGTATTCAGACAACGAAAGAGGCTTACATTTGTATAAGAAATTGGGTTTTGAAGTTGAAGGTATACGCCGTAAAGCTGCTTTTAGAGAAGGTAAATATTGTGATGTTGTCATGATGTCGATGTTAAGAACAATTGAATAATCATTAGCATTACGAGTTAGCTCTCAAATTTAATCGCTATTGTCATTTATCTATTATTTTTTATTTAATTACTTAACGTTTTACGTTTTTATACGGTCTATTACATTGTTTAGACTGAAAAAGAGGAATAAAAACGTATGCTTTCTATAATTAATGCCGTTAATAAATAGAGAGCAATAAATAGCGTACAATGTGCGGTGTTAGATACGATTAGTCTTAATTTTTAAATATTCTCACAGAGTCTGAGTGGGATCTGTTTAAAATAAGCAGTGATGCATAGATAAAGAAATGTATGATGCGCGAATTTTACATAATATGTTTCTTTATTGTTCGGTAGGTTTTCCTTTTATAAGGGAAAGATGTCAGGTTTTCAGGATAAAAATAGGCATGTAAGGGTAACATGGAAATTTTCTTTACTATTTTGATTTTAATACTGGTGGTTTCAGTTTCGGGAGTTATCACAAAATTAATTCCCTTTCGTGTTCCGTTACCATTAATACAGATTGTGATAGGGGCTTTATTGGCATGGCCTCAGTTTGGTTTACATGTCACTTTTGATCCTGAATTATTCCTCGTTCTATTGATCCCGCCTTTACTTTTTGTTGATGGTTGGAAAACACCGACACGAGAATTTATCCAGAATGGGCGTGAGATTTTTATTCTTGTGCTTGTTTTAGTCATGGTGACCGTTGTTGGTATCGGTTATCTGATTTATTGGATGATGCCAAGTATTCCCCTGATTTCGGCATTTGCATTGGCGGCAGTACTTTCGCCAACGGATGCGGTCGCACTCTCTTCTATTGTTGGTAAAGGGCGAATACCAAAACGAATTATGGGCATCTTAGAGGGTGAAGCATTAATGAACGATGCTTCAGGTCTGGTTGCCTTGAAATTTGCGGTTGCTGTGGCAATGGGAACGATGGTGTTTACTGTTGGTGGTGCAACCCTTGAATTCTTTAAAGTCGCCGTTGGCGGATTACTGGCAGGTATCGGTGTCACCTTAGTTTACAGTAAATCTCTGCGATTAATGAGTCGTTGGAGCGGCGACGATCCTGCTACACAAATTGTCTTTATGTTGCTGCTACCTTTTGCCTCTTATCTTATTGCGGAACATATTGGTTTTTCAGGCATTTTAGCGGCTGTTGCTGCCGGTATGACTATCAGTAAATCAGGCGTTATCAGAAATGCACCTCTTGCGATGCGTTTACGTGCTGATAGCGTGTGGTCAATGCTTGAATTTGTCTTTAACGGTCTTGTCTTTATCATGCTTGGCTTACAGCTTCCTATTATCTGGACAAGCTCTGTTATTCAAGCCGATCTTGACCCAGAAGTTGAAGTCTGGATGCTGTTTGCAGCAGTTTTTGTTATCTACTTTGCACTGCTGATCCTGCGATTTACGTGGTTATGGCTAATGAAGAAAATGAGTCGGATCTTTATGAAAAAGCATCCACTTGATTTCGCTAATTACACAACGCGTGAGTTGTGGTTATCGTCATTTGCAGGTGTTCGTGGTGCAATTACATTGGCGGGTGCGCTTTCTATTCCACTCTTTTTAACCGATGGCAGCACTTTCCCTGGGCGTTATCAAATAATCTTTATTGCTGCTGGTGTTATTTTACTGTCGATTTTAGTGGGCATTATTTCACTTCCTTTCCTATTAAAAGGCGTGAAGGCAACTGACAAAGAAGCAGATAAAAACGAAGTTCGCTACGCACGTAAAGTAATGGCAGAAGTGGCAATTGTTAGTCTGAATAAAATGGAAGAGCGCTTAGCTGCAAGTAGTGAAGAGCAGTTGGATGCAGAAGAAATTAATGAAGTTGCTTCTCGTGTAACGGGTTATTTAAGACGCCGTACTGCGGAACAAGATGAAATGGTTCATAACGCGTTAGAAGAAGATCTCGAAAGGCGTTTTCGTTTAACGGCATTACGTGCTGAACGTGGTGAGCTTTATCATCTAAGAGCAACGCGAAAAATCAGTAATGAAACACTCCAATTATTGCTACATGAATTGGATTTAATGGAAGCACTGTTAGTAGAGAAAGACAGTTAATTATGTGGTTATTGGTTATTACAACACTATTATGGGCTGCTTCTTTTAGTCTGATCGGTGAGTATCTCGCCGGTCAGGTTGATAGCTGGCTCTCTGTTCTGATCCGCGTTTCTTTAGCCGCTTTGGTCTTCTTACCTTTCTTACGTTGGAAGGGGATCCGCTTTAAGGTGATTTTGCTTTATATGCTTGTGGGGGCTTGCCAACTAGGGATTATGTACCTGTTTGTCTTCCACGCTTATAACTATTTAACCGTCGCAGAATTTTTACTTTTTACCGTATTAACACCGCTTTATGTCACGTTAATTTATGATTTATTAGAACGTCAAAGATTACGTTGGGGTTATGCCTTTAGCTCATTATTAGCGGTATTAGGTGCGGCGATTATTCGCTATGACCATTTAAGTGATGATTTTTGGTATGGCCTGTTATTAGTACAACTGGCGAATATTTTCTTTGCGATTGGTCAGGTTGGTTATAAACGCTTAATGGAAGTTCATCCACTTCCACAACATCATGCTTTTTCTTGGTTTTATCTCGGTGCTGTTGCGGTGGCACTTGTTGGCGCATTGTGTTTTGCCGATTGGCAGAAAATGCCAACAACATCACTACAGTGGGGTGTTTTACTCTGGTTAGGAATTGGCGCTTCTGGAATAGGGTATTTCATGTGGAATTATGGTGCCACACAAGTTGATGCTGGAACCTTAGCGATTATGAATAACATGATGGTTCCAGCAGGGTTATTAGTGAATTTCTCTATTTGGCAACAACATCCGAATTGGCCAAGTTTCATCATAGGCGCGAGCCTGATTGTTGCATCACTTTGGATCCATCAACGCTGGATACGCCGACCTGTTTTACAAAAGGAAGATTGTTAACAGCGTGCTGGCCTGATAAGCGAATAAACTCACGGATCGCTGGTTGATGTTGCTCTCCACTACGGTTGGCAGCATATAACCGGCTCCATAATCCCTCACCTAATGTTTTTGTCACCACTAATCCCTGTTTTTCGAAATTCTCAACCGCCCAGTGTGGTAATGCCGCAATTCCCATGCCAGCTGCAACCATTTGAATTAGCAGTAATGTATTATCGACATGTTTGAAATGTGGCGTAATACCCGCGGGTTGTAGAAAATGACGCCATACATCAAAACGCTCTCGTTGAACGGGATAAATAAATAAGGTTTCTGCAATCAAGTCTTGTGGCTGAATATGCAAGCGATTAGCAAGAGGGTGATCTGGTGATAAAACTAATTTGACTTCATAGTCAAACAACGGCGTGTAGTGTAAACGAGAGTCATCTAAGATATCTGATGTCAGTACTACATCTAATTCACGTTGTAATAACGCAGGTTGTGGATCAAAAGTCACACCCGAATGAAAATCAACAGTCACTTCAGGCCATGTTTGGCGATATTGTTGTAATGCAGGGGTTAACCATTGAATACAACTATGGCATTCAATCGCTATATTTAAATTCACACTACCTGGCTCATTACACGCTTCAATAGCTCTACGAACGATAGGCAATACTTCTTCTGCTAATTTAACGAGCACTTCTCCTTGTGAAGTAAAGCGCAGTGGCTGGCTTTTACGCACAAAAATTCGATAACCAAGGCGATGTTCTAATTCACTAAATTGATGTGAAAGAGCCGATTGCGTTTGATGCAATTGATTTGCTGCGTTAGCAAGAGAGCCTGTGTGCTTTAAGGCTAATATCGTTTTTAAATGTTTTATTTCTATCATGAGAAACCTTCAAGTTATTGATGAAAAGTTTGCGCTTGTGATTTATACACTACCTGTAGATTATGGATGTGTAAACATCTAGACGGCTAAAAATAGGATTTTAATTATGACAATTCGCAATCACACACTCGGCTTCCCTCGTATTGGCTTAGATAGAGAGCTAAAAAAGGCACAAGAAAATTATTGGGCAGGTAAGATTTCACAGGAAGAATTAGTTGCAGTGGGTAAAGAGCTTCGTGCTCGCCATTGGCAACAACAAGCAGATGCGGGTGTTGAATTATTACCTGTTGGTGATTTTGCTTGGTATGACCAAGTGTTAGGGACAAGCCTACTGCTAGGTAATGTACCGCCTCGTCACCGTAATGAAGACGGCTCACTCGATCTTGATACTCTATTCAGGGTCGCTCGTGGTAGAGCGCCAACAGGTAAACCTGCGGCTGCATCTGAAATGACGAAATGGTTTAATACCAACTACCACTATATCGTACCTGAATTTCAGCAAGGTCAATCATTTACCTTTGCATGGAAAGAGCTATTAGACGAAGTCGATGAAGCATTAGCATTAGGTCATAAAATAAAACCTGTTTTACTTGGTCCGGTGACTTACTTGTGGCTAGGTAAAGTAAAAGGCCCTGAATTTGATAGATTAACGCTTCTAAAAGATATTTTACCTATCTATCAACAAGTGATTTCTGCATTAAAAGAGAAAGGTATTGAGTGGGTGCAAATTGATGAGCCTGCATTGGTACTGGATTTACCTGTTGAATGGCAAAATGCCTATCAAACAGCTTATCAAGCATTAACGGGACAAGTTAAATTACTGCTGACAACCTATTTTGATGGTATTTCTCATCATCTTGATATTATTAAAAACTTACCTGTTAATGGGCTTCATGTTGATATTTCAGCAGGGCAAGATGATTTGCAGCACTTACACCAAGCATTACCCAAAGATTGGGTACTGTCATTAGGTGTGATTAATGGTCGAAATGTGTGGAAAGCAGATTTAAGTGCACGTTATCAGCAAGTGATTGCGCTAAAAGGGAAACGCCCTTTGTGGATTGGAACTTCATGTTCATTACTGCATAGCCCAATTGATTTAAATGCAGAGACGAAACTTGATGATGAAGTAAAAAGCTGGTTTGCTTTTGCTGTTCAGAAATGTGAAGAAGTCGCTTTGTTAGCTAAAGCATTGAATGCACCAGAAGGTGAATATGATGAACAACTGACACAGTACAGTGCGCCAATTCGTCAACGTCAACACTCGACTCGTGTACATAATGCAACAGTTGAAGCTCGTTTACAGGCAATTGAAGCGCAAGATAGTGAAAGAAATTCACCTTATACCCAACGCGCAGAAGTACAACGTACTCGGTTTAATTTGCCATTATGGCCAACCACCACAATTGGCTCATTCCCACAAACAACAGAAATTCGTACTGTTCGTTTAGATTTTAAGAAAGGGCGTATCGATACGGCAGCTTATCGCACAAATATCAGCGAACATATAAAGCAAGCAATATCCGAACAAGAAAACCTTGGTCTTGATGTATTAGTTCATGGCGAAGCAGAACGTAACGACATGGTGGAGTATTTTGGTGAGCATTTTGATGGTTATGTGTTTACGCAAAATGGCTGGGTACAAAGCTATGGTTCACGTTGTGTAAAACCACCTGTGATTATCGGTGATATTAGTCGCCCAGCCCCTATTACCGTGGATTGGGCAACTTACGCACAGTCGTTAACTGAAAAGCCAGTCAAAGGCATGTTAACAGGCCCTGTGACAATTTTATGTTGGTCTTTCCCTCGTGAAGATGTGACGCGTGAAACGATTGCAAAACAGATCGCGTTAGCACTGCGTGATGAAGTGGATGATTTACAAAAAGCAGGTATTGGTATTATTCAAATCGATGAGCCTGCATTACGTGAAGGATTACCACTGCGCCGTAATGAGTGGCAGGCTTACCTTGATTGGGCAGTCGATGCCTTTAAATTAAGTGCCGCCATTGCTGATGATGAGACACAAATCCATACCCATATGTGTTATTGCGAATTTAATGACATCATGGATTCAATCGCAGCGCTGGATGCGGATGTGATTACAATCGAAACATCACGTTCAGATATGGAATTACTAGAAGCTTTTGAGCACTTTGATTATCCAAATGAAATTGGACCAGGTGTTTATGACATTCATTCACCTAATGTGCCAAATGTGGAATGGATCGTTGGATTATTAAGAAAAGCGCAATCGCGAATTCCAGCAGAACGTTTATGGGTAAATCCAGATTGTGGATTAAAAACACGAGGCTGGCCTGAAACACGCGCAGCATTAGCGAATATGGTTGAGGCGGCTAAATATTTGCGTCAGAACGCGTAATAAAAGAATTAATTGTTTATTAGCCTGTTATTTTTGAACTGTCACTTTAGATAAGTCGCATAGTCAAAATAGCAGGCTAACTTTATATAAAATTAAAAAAAAGGCATTCATTAAAACCCAGAGCAAATCTTATTATTGATATTCTTGATCGTTGCTATACTGCGAAAACTCTTTAATTTTATGGATATAATTATTGTGCAAACTAGCATTAAACTTTCGGATAAGGTATTAGATGCTTTTCCAACTCGACCTTTGAAATTAGTTCCACTAAGAGGAGACGGTGGATTATTTCGCACCTTATTCTTAGTTATTTTCATGTTAGCAATGACTGTATTTAGTGCTTATCAAATTCCCAATATTCTTTATGATTATAAAATCAGTGAGAATGCAGTACCTGTTGATGCTACGGTGAATGGCTCTTGTCGCTCTCAACTCTTTGTTCTGACTAACTGTAGTGTTGATTTACGTTATAAAGGCAATGAAGTTTCGCGTAATTTTACTTTTTTAGATTTAGGCCCTAAAGATGTGTTAGTTGAACCCGTCGCTGATGCAAATGATCTCAGTAAAATGACCGTTGATGTGGCGATAGATAATATTTGGCTTCGCTTAATGAGTACGATTATTTTTATCGGCTTGTTTGGTTTTAGTGTGATCTTTTTTATTTATCGTCAAATACTGATCAGTAAAGTAAAAAAAGCATTATTATCAGTAGGCACTCAACCTTTAAAGTTAATAGCCATTCCCGCAAAAATGGTTGTGAGTAATAAGCAATTTATTGCAACTTATCATCTTAATTTAGAGGGTAAAGATATTCGTATTGCTTATTCAGGGAATAAGAAAACACCGCCTATTGTGATTGAGCAAAATGGAAATACCTACGTATTAGCCGTTTATTCACCACAACAAAATATCCCTTATGCTTTGGATGTACCTTTAGAACGTATTCAGGCAACACCTGAAGAAAAACAACGTTTTCATGAAGCGTTGATTGAAGAAGGTTTGCTGTAATCAAATTTGATTATTAAGAACGTGATGCGTTTTCTCTTATGGGATGGGATGTAAGGGAAAACGCATTAAAACAGTTTGTTTATTTATCCACCGAAAATCTTCGCTTTTAAAATATCCATTCCCGCACTGACTAAATCTAAGTCTTTAGGTACAACGCCATCAGGTGTGACTTTATCAATTAATTTAGGTAAATATTGCGCGGCCATTTCAGAAGCTTCTGTCGCATTTAAATTAATTTTCGCCGCAAGATCATTAATCACTGGAGATGAAAAAACAGCGACGATTTGCTCTGCACTGATCGGTAAATTGGCGTTGGTACTTATCCATGATTGAATAAGCTCACTTAAACCCGCGGTATCAAATTGCTTTACTAAGCCTTCAATGCCACCTTGAGATCCAACCCACTCAAGGACGGTTTTGTATTGATTGATTTTTTCGCCGCCTAGTAGGCTCGCAATTTGGTTAAATAAGCTCATGTTCACTCCAGTGACGATGTGTTTGTCACATTAGATGTTTGTTTTAAGGGCGGGTAGTGTACGCGCTATGCTCGTTATACTTCAAGTTACTCGTCATACTTCAAGCTACAGCGTTGTTGACTTCGTTTATTCGCACTAGTCACATACTGATGTATGCTTCTAGCGACTCCTTCACTTGTCGCCTAGCCACTCGTCATACTTCAAGGTGTAGCGTTGTTGACTGCGTTCATTCGCACTAGTCACATACTGATGTATGCTCCTAGCGACTCATTCACTCGTCGCCTAGCTACACCTCGAATTATTTAGAGTGTATATATTGAGGTATTTATATTCGATAATGTATTTATCGCATCTATACTGATGAGAGAAATGTTTACTTTAGTTAATGATTGATGCTGGCGAATATTGATAATGTATTCGTGGATAATGTATTTAAAATGTCACTTTTTGTGATAATAATCACAATTTTATGAAATTGTTACTTTGTTTGATGTCCTGTAGGTGATGTTTATCACTAAAAAGGACTGAAAAACTGATACAGTAACTTTTAATTTAATGATCATTGGTTTTGTCCCATTGAGGAGTCCGATATGTCTGATGTATTTCACTTAGGTTTAACCAAAAATGACCTACAGGGTGCCACTTTAGCAATTGTTCCAGGTGATCCTAAGCGTGTTGAAAAAATTGCAAAATTAATGGATAACCCAGTTCATCTGGCTTCTTTACGTGAATACACGTCATGGCGTGGCGAAATTGATGGCAAAGCTGTCATTGTTTGTTCAACAGGTATCGGTGGCCCATCTACTTCTATCGCTGTTGAAGAATTAGCACAGCTAGGTATCCGTACTTTCTTGCGTATTGGTACAACTGGTGCAATTCAAGAACATATCAATGTAGGTGATATTCTTGTAACTACGGCTGCGGTTCGTTTAGATGGCGCAAGCTTACATTTCGCACCAATGGAATTCCCAGCTGTTTCTGATTTTGAATGTATGAACGCACTGTACAAAGCCGCTAAAGACAATGGCTCCACTGTACACGTCGGTATTACTGCATCTTCAGATACATTCTATCCAGGACAAGAACGTTACGACACCTATACAGGTCGTGTTGTTCGCCGTTTCAAAGGCTCTATGAAAGAGTGGCAAGAAATGGGCGTAATGAACTATGAAATGGAATCTGCAACATTATTGACAATGTGTGCAAGCCAAGGTTTACGTGCAGGTATGGTTGCGGGTGTTATCGTAAACCGTACTCAACAAGAAATTCCAGATGCGGAATTACTGAAGAAAACTGAGAATAATGCACTCGGTATCGTGATTGAAGCGGCTCGTAATTTAATGAAATAATATTTCGAATCGCTGATAGAAGCCCTTAATACGTAAGTGTTAAGGGCTTTTTTTATGCAATAATTCATTAGCTTAATATACTATGTCAATAGAACTGCATTTTTGATAATGTAATTGAGAATTATTTACAACACAACAATGAGAAAATAAATATGACTGATATTTTGCAGACACACCCTTCAGTGTTGCCTTTAACCGGTGGAATTAACTTCCGTGATTTAGGAGGTAAAAAATTAAGCAACGGTGGTATTATCAAGCCAGGTATGTTATTTCGAGCTGGAGCACTGGATAGGCTGACGGATACGGATCAATCCCTTCTTATTGATAAAAATCTTTTTCAAATCATTGATTATCGCGATAGTGGTGAAATTGTTGATAAACCAGACCGTATCTGGGAAGGTGCGCAATATTACCATGCTCCTGCAAACCCGCTATCCAAAGAAGTTTCTGCAAACCTTGAAAAGCTGACTCCTGAAATACTTGAGCAATTTGATGCCAAAGCTTTTATGTTTCAGTTATATAAATTACTTCCTATTAATAACCCTGCATATAAACAATTGGCAACATTATTAAAGCAACCTGAGAAAGGGGGCGTTGTGCAACATTGTGCTGTGGGTAAAGACAGAACAGGTGTTGGCTCTGCTTTAGTGTTATTTGCGCTGGGTGCATCTTTAGATGTAGTGATGGAAGATTACCTACTTACCAATGAAACATTAGCGCCTTATCGCGCTTATCTTTTAGAAGAACATGCTAAAACAATGAGTGATAACATTGTTGATAAATTTGCCTATGTTTATTCAGTACAAGAAGAGTTTCTGCAAACAGCATTGGCGAGTATTAATCAGCATTACGGTAATGTGGATATTTGGCTAGAGAAAGATATCGGTCTAGATGCGTCTAGCCGAGATTCCTTACAAAATTATTTTCTCGAATAATAAAGTGATTTATATTCGGTTAATCAATTTATTATTTCACTTAGGTTAACCGAATTTAAGGTCTCTATTTTGACAGTACAAGACATTATTCATACCATCACTCTCTTTGTAAAAGAGCACGAAGTCTGGGCTATTCCGATCGTGTTTTTTCTTGCTTTTGGTGAGTCACTTGCATTTATCTCTTTGCTTATTCCTGCCACAGTTATTTTATTGGGATTAGGTGCTTTAATTGGTGAGAGTGGTCTGTTTTTCTGGCCGATTTGGCTTGCTGCTGCATTAGGCGCTTTCTTTGGTGATTGGGTATCCTACTGGGTAGGATTTCACTATAAAGATGGGGTGAGAAACTTGTGGCCCATTTCACGTTCACCACAAACATTAGTTAGAGGTCATCAATTCTTTAATCGTTGGGGAATTTGGGGGGTGTTTATTGGACGATTTTTTGGACCTTTTCGTGCAATTGTCCCATTAGTTGCGGGTATTTGCGCAATGCCACAACGTTATTTTCAAATTGCTAATTTAATATCAGCGATGATTTGGGCATTTGGTATTTTGGCGCCCGGTGCTTTTGGTTTGCAATGGCTTGCGAAATGGATGGGATAACTGCGTCCTTTATCGCAAATCAAGTCATGATGTAAATTGTTGCTAGACAATATTACCTATGCGTTTTAACGTAGCCCGCTGGAAAGTAAAAAGGTCACTTTAGTGGATATTCAGTTGTTATACGGGATCATTGGTTTATTAGGTGGAGTGCTTGTTGGCGGCGCGCTGGTTTGGTGGTCTATCCAACAACGTTTATCCGATAAAGAAGCCATGCTACGTGAAAATCATACACAGCTTGCTATCGCCCAAGAAAAAGCGGTGATTATCCCCTCTTTACAACAAAATATAGAACAGCTAGAGCAAGAATTACGTGCTCAGAGAGAAATTATTACTTCTCAAGAAGCTGAATTAAGAGAAGTGACAACTCGTTGGGAAGAAAGCCGAATATCCGCAGAAGAAAAACAGCGATTATTAATTAATAGTGAGCAACGGCTTGCAACACAGTTTGAGAACTTAGCTAATCGTATTTTTGAACAGAGTGGGCGTAAAGCCGAAGAGTTAAATCGCCAAGGATTAACCCATTTACTGTCACCATTTCGTGAGCAACTCGAAAGCTTTCGGCGACAAGTTCAAGATGGTTTTGGGCAAGAAGCCAGAGAGCGACATACTTTGGTTCATGAAATTCGCCAGCTCCAACAATTAAATGTAAAAATGGCGCAAGAAGCCGTTAACCTAACCAATGCCCTCAAAGGGGATAATAAAGTTCAAGGTAACTGGGGTGAAACGGTATTAGCACGTATATTAGAATCGTCAGGGTTACGCGAAGGTCATGAGTTTGAAACACAGGTGAGTATTCGTCATGAAAATGGTGGGCGTTATCAACCTGATGTCATTGTACATTTACCTCATGGCCGAGATGTTATTATCGACGCTAAAATGTCGCTGGTGGCGTATGAAAAGTATTTTAATAGTGAAGATGATAATCAACGTAAGCAGGCGCTTTGTGCGCATGTAAACTCAATTAGAGCGCATATTAAAGGATTGAGTGTAAAAGATTATCATAAACTACCGGGTATAACGTCTTTAGACTATGTTTTAATGTTTATACCTATTGAGCCCGCTTATCTTGTTGCAATTGGTCATTCTCCAGACTTGCTAGAAGAAGCATTGAAAAACAATATTATGTTAGTTGGGCCATCTACTTTACTTGTTGCTTTGCGTACAATAGCCGCATTGTGGCGTTATGAATATCAAAGCCAAAATGCGCAAGAAATTGCAGACAGAGCGGCTAAAATGTATGACAAATTAAGACTTTTCGTTGATGATATGCAAGGGCTAGGAAATAGTATTCAAAAAGCGCAATCTGGCTATCTATTAGCGATGAAAAAACTCTCTGAAGGTCGTGGAAATCTTATCAGTCAAGCGGAAGGCTTTAAATCCTTAGGGGTTGAGATAAAAAAAACGATTGATAATGATCTCATTGAAAAATCAGCATCTGATTGATTTAATAAAATAAAGAGATAAAGACTTCTGAAAACGGCCAGTACTGAATTTACTAAATTTTGATTAATTAGCGGGCAAATAATATGACTCAACAAACTAAGGAAACAACAGATTTTGGTTTCCAAACCGTTGACAAAGATGATAAACAAACCATGGTTGCAAGGGTTTTTCACTCTGTCGCGTCTAAGTATGATTTAATGAATGACTTGATGTCTTTTGGTGTTCACCGTATCTGGAAACGCTATACCATTGAAGCGAGTGGTGTAAGACGTAACCAACGTGTTCTTGATCTTGCGGGTGGTACTGGTGATTTAACAGCTAAATTTTCTCGTCTCGTGGGCGAAAATGGGGAAGTTGTTTTAGCTGATATCAATGACTCAATGTTGAAAATGGGTCGTGAAAAGCTACGCGACCACGGTATTGTCGGCAATGTTAACTATGTGCAAGCAAATGCTGAAGAGTTACCTTTCCCTGATAACCATTTTGATTGCATTACAATCTCCTTTGGTTTACGTAATGTGACTGATAAAGCAAAAGCTTTACGCTCAATGTTCCGTGTATTAAAGCCAGGTGGACGTCTGCTGGTGTTGGAATTCTCTAAACCTGTTCTTGATCCTTTAAGTAAGATTTATGACGCTTACTCTTTCCATATCCTACCTAAAATTGGTCAAGTGATTGTGAATGATGCTGAAAGTTACCGTTATTTAACGGAGTCCATTCGCATGCATCCAGACCAAGAAACACTAAAAGGTATGATGGAAGAAGCAGGATTTGATCAAGTTACCTATACCAATATGACCGGAGGTATAGTTGCATTACACAAAGGATTTAAATTCTGAGATGGAAAAAGCCACTTTTTCTCATGATATTGCTTCTCAAGTACTGTATCCGCTGCTAACCGCATCCATGGAGACAGCGCTTAATCACGTTTTATATCAGGAAAATGTGCTTAAACCTGCCCGCAATCGCCTTGCGGGCAAAGTGTTGGCGCTTTCTATCAATGAGTTTCCTCGTTCCATCTACTTAGTCTTTAGCGAACAACAAGTTGATGTATTAAGTCAGTGGGATGATGAAACCGATTGTTTGATAAAAACAAAACTATTAACACTGATTAAGCTTCGTGATCGTCAAAAAATGTCAGAACTGATCAACCGTGGTGATATTACTATTGATGGTGATATGCAGGTTGTTCAAAATTGGTCTGCATTATTAGATATGGCGCAGTGGGATCCCGCGCAATATTTAGCTCCTTATATTGGTGATATTGCGGCGCAAAGTCTGACTGTTGTTGCAGGAAAGGGCGTTCAGTTATTTTCTTCACTCTTAAGTCACCAAAAAGACTATTTACGTGACGCGTTAATTGAAGAGTGGAAAACCGCACCTAGTGCATTAGAAACAGTCCATTTTTATGATGAAATAGAAGAACTTGCACAGCAAACCGCCGAACTGGAAAAACGGTTAGGCACATTGGAGAAAAAATAATGCTCCTTAGTGAGTTAAAGCGCCTCTATCATATTATTCAGGTATTTTTATCTTATGGGCTTGATGAGTTAATTCCTAAACACCGAATTACTTTACCTGTAAGATTAGGATGCCGAGCACTATTTTGGATCAAAAATAAACATCCAGAAAAACCATTAGGTGAACGCTTACGACTCGCATTGCAAACATTAGGTCCTGTTTGGATTAAATTAGGCCAAATGTTATCAACTCGACGTGATCTTTTCCCTCCTCAAATCGCTGACCAGCTTGCTTTATTGCAAGATAAAGTAGCTCCTTTTGATGGTAAGAAAGCACGACAATATATTGAAAACTCATTTGGTTGCCCTATCGACCAATGGTTTGATGATTTTGATGAAACTCCACTCGCTTCCGCTTCTATTGCGCAGGTTCACACTGCAAAATTAAAAGAAAACGGCAAAGAAGTGGTACTAAAAGTTATTCGTCCCGATATTCAACCAGTGATCAAAGCGGATATCCGTTTGATGTATCGCTTGGCAAATCTATTACCGTTTTTACCTGATGGTCGTCGTTTACGGCCAAAAGAGGTGATCCGCGAATACGAGAAAACATTACTTGATGAGCTAAATTTACTGCGTGAAGCTGCGAATGCTATTCAGCTACGTCGTAATTTTGAAAATAGCTCAATGTTGTATATTCCTGAAGTGTATTCAGATTATTGCCATGAAAACGTGATGGTAATGGAGCGTATTTATGGTATTCCCGTTTCTGATATTGAAGCGTTGAATGCACAAAAGACAAATATGAAGCTTCTTGCAGAGCGTGGTGTAAAAGTCTTTTTCACTCAGGTGTTTAGAGACAGTTTTTTCCATGCTGATATGCATCCTGGTAATGTGTTCATTAGCTATGATCACCCTGAGAACCCATATTATATCGGTATTGATTGCGGTATTGTTGGCTCATTAAATAAAGAAGATAAACGCTATTTAGCTGAAAACTTTTTAGCTTTCTTTAACCGTGATTATCGAAAAGTTGCAGAATTACATGTTGATTCAGGCTGGGTGCCGGCAGATACCAATGTGGAGGATTTTGAATTTGCGATCCGCACTGTGTGTGAACCGATTTTTGAAAAACCACTTTCTGAAATCTCATTTGGACATGTGTTACTTAATCTTTTCAATACAGCACGTCGTTTCAATATGGAAGTACAACCGCAGTTAGTTTTACTTCAAAAAACATTGCTTTATGTTGAAGGGCTTGGACGCCAATTATATCCACAATTGGATTTATGGAAAACGGCAAAACCTTTCTTAGAAGATTGGTTGCATAGTCAAATTGGTATCACGGCATTAATGAACGGTATCAAGAGTAAGGCACCTTATTGGATTGAAAAAATGCCAGAGATACCAGAGCTGGTTTATGATAGTCTGAAACAACATAAAAATATGAAGTTAACGCTAGACAAATTGACGGAACAAATAGGTTCTCAAAGAGTCAAACAGAGACAGTCTTTATTTTTATTGGGTATAGGTACAACACTGTTTTTATGCGGTAGCCTGTTTTTTGTTTCTGGTTTTAAAACATTATTCAGTGTTTTTATCAGTTTAGGTCTTCTTGCATGGATTTTGGGTTGGTTTAGATCTGGTAATGCACAATAAAAACACATCAAAGTTTGTCTTTGAGCAAGTTAAAAGATGAATTCGAGATTCCCGAAAATTGAATTCGTTGTATATAATGGGCACTGTTATTAAGTATAACCCCGAAAATAGTTGAGGAACATAAAATGGGCGGTATTAGCATTTGGCAATTACTCATCATCGCTGTCATCGTTGTCTTATTATTTGGTACAAATAAACTGCGCACATTAGGCTCAGATTTAGGCGCATCAGTAAAAGGCTTTAAAAAAGCGATTGGTGACGAAACTGCAGATAAAGACACCAGCAACGCTGAAAAAACAAATAATGACGCAGATTTTGATACTAAAAATTTAGCGCAGAAGACTTCAACAGAAGAGAAGTCTACAACTGAGAGCAAAAACAAAGAGCAGGTGTAAACCGTGTTTGACATTGGTTTTAGTCAGCTGCTATTGGTCATGGTGATTGGTCTTGTTTTTCTGGGGCCAGAACGTTTGCCCGTAGCAGTAAAAACAATTGCTGGCTGGGTAAGGGCGCTACGCTCTTTGGCTGCGAATGTGCAAAATGAACTGACTCAAGAACTAAAACTTCAAGAACTCCAAGAGAGCTTGAAAAAAGTTGAAGAGAAAGCGAATTTGCAAACGTTATCGCCAGAGCTGAAAGCGTCTATGGATGAGTTAAAAGAGGCTGCACAGTCTTTAAAACAAACTTATCATGCACCTACAACGCCAGACTCCACGAAAGAGCAGTCTGTAAAAACCGACTCTACGGAACCTTCACCTTCTGATTTAGCTGCACTTGCTGAAGCTGATGAAGTTAATGATGATGCTAATCGCCATAAACCTGTGGCAGAAAGTGTTACAAAGACAGAAGTTCCTGTTACTCAACCAGTAACAATAGAGAAAAAAACAACTGATCAGGTCAATGGTGAGCATTAAAACATGGCAGTAAATGATACCCAACCGCTGATCAGCCATTTAATAGAACTTCGTAAGCGTTTGATGTATAGCTTAGTCTCAGTTCTAGTGGTTTTTTTAGCGCTGGTTTATTTTTCTAACGATATCTATCAATTAGTCTCGGCTCCATTACTCGATAAGTTGCCAAAAGGGTCAAATATGAGTGCGACGGATGTTGCCTCTACCTTTTTGACTCCGATTAAATTGACAATCATGGTATCCATTTTTGCTTCTGTACCTATTATTCTTTATCAGGTATGGGCTTTTATCGCACCAGCATTGTATAAACACGAACGCCGCTTAATGCTGCCATTACTTGTTTCAAGTACGGTATTATTCTATCTCGGTATGGCGTTTGCTTATTTTGTTGTGTTCCCTCTCGCGTTTGGCTTCTTTGTTAATACAACCCCTGAAGGGGTTAACTTTATTCCAGATATCAGTAAATATCTAAGTTTCGTAATGACGTTATTTATGGCGTTTGGAGCAGCTTTTGAAGTACCGATTGCGATTATTTTACTGTGTTGGAGTGGTGTAACGACACCTGAAGCATTAAAGAAAAAACGCCCTTATATTCTTGTAGGTGCCTTTGTCGTTGGTATGATCTTGACACCACCAGATGTTTTCTCTCAAACCTTACTCGCAATACCTATGTACTTACTGTTTGAAATCGGTGTCATGGTATCGCGCTTTTATGTAGGTAAGGGAAGAAGAACAGATGAAGAAGGAGCTGAGGAAGCAGAGGCCGAAACTGAAGCAGAACAGCAAAAATAATTTTAGAACCGATTTTCTAAAATCATATGATATTAGCCCAGCAATTGCTGGGTTAAATTTTTCTAGAGCAACTCTTTTTTAAACTCTTTATTTCCCACAGATTTTTTCACTTCACTATTTAATATATTTAAAAGCAAAATCGAACGGGCTTCACCATCAGGCTCTTGATATATGGCTTTGATCCCTTGAAAAATCCCCTCTGTTATTAATACGCTATCGCCACTGTGAGGTACATTTTCTTCGCTATAAGTGAGAGAAGAAAGCTGAGGGATTTGCAGTGTATCAATCACATCTTGAGGAACAGTGACAGGATATTGCCCAAAGCGAACAAATGAGTTTACTCCACGCGTTGAGTTAATGGTCGTGGTATGGATCACTTCAGGATCGAACTCTATAAAAAGATAATTAGGGAAAAGCGGTTCTGTTACGGTAGTGCGCTTTCCTCTTAGTACTTTTTCTATGGTTACCATAGGTGTAAAACAACCCACTTGCTGACGTTCTAAGTGTTCGATAGCACGAGGAATTTGTCCTCGTTTGCAATACAGCAAATGCCAGTTTTTCATAATAGAGACAATAGGTTAGTTAAATTTAATTTAAGTGATAATAGCAAATTTATCATTAAGGTAACAGTCATCTATCGGGGGATTAAATAAAAAATAGGTTAACGTGGTTTTATACTGAAAAAAGAACAGAAAAGCTGTGTTTATTCGCAATAAAAAGGCTTGTTTTTGTTACTTTCACTTGGATCTCGGATAGAGGTAACAAGTTAATAAAAAAGTGATGGTAAAAATAAGAAAAAGCTCTCAAGATAATTATCTTAGAATTTTGTTCATAATTATAAAGAGGTTCTGTAATGGAAGTTTTTTTATTAAGTAACGGAAAAATTGCCGGGGATCCACGTTGGTTAAGTTATGCAAAAGATAATATTGATAGCATGATTAAAAAACGCGGTATTCGTTCTGCTGTATTAATTGCTTATGCCGTTATTCGTTCCGATCATGATCAACGAGCTCGTGATTTATCAGAAGTGTTAGGTATTGAAGTTACTTGTATTGAACATTTTGATTCAGAAGTTGATGCAATCAACAATGCAGAATGTATTTTAGTCAGTGGTGGCAATACTTGGTTATTAAACCAAATGCTGCATGAGAAAGGATTAGTTGTTCCAATCCAACGCGCCGTACGTGAGCGTAATATTCCGTATATTGGTTGGAGCGCAGGTTGTAACGTCGCGACACCAACAATTCGTACCACTAATGATATGCCTGTACGTTCCTCTGTTATTATGCCTTCATTAGGCCTATTCCCTGTTCAAATTAACCCACATTACATTGATGCTTCTATCAGTGGTCATATGGGTGAAACTCGTGATGAGCGTATTGCAGAGTTTTGTGCAATTAACCCTGAAGAGATTGTTGTGGCTATCCGTGAAGGAAGTTACTTATATATTCAAGGTGAAGAATTACGTTATTACAGCGCTAAAAATGAAGGTTTTAAAATCTTCCAACATGGAAAAACATTCCCTGAACAGTTTGATACTAAGTTACTTTCAGAGTGGGTTCCATTCCGCTGTTTATAAGTATAGTGAACGCTATTAAATAAAAAGCATTGCATTTTAGTGAGTTATGCGTTTAGCTTATAGCGTCTCAAAGAGGGCATTGGCCCTCTTTTCTTTCACTCACTGGCTCGTAAGATTATGATGAAATACCGCGATTTAAGAGATTTCCTTTCATTATTAGAAGAAAAAGGTGAATTAAAACGTATCGCCTATGAAATAGATCCCTACCTTGAAATGACCGAAATAGCGGACAGAACTTTACGTGCCGGTGGGCCAGCGCTGTTGTTTGAAAATCCTAAAGGGTATGATATGCCCGTGCTTTGTAACTTATTTGGTACACCAGAGCGTGTGGCAATGGGGATGGGGCAAGATGATGTTAAAGCCTTACACGAAGTTGGAAAGCTATTGGCTTTTCTAAAAGAGCCTGATCCTCCGAAAGGTTTTCGTGATCTCTTTGATAAGTTACCTAAGTTTAAACAAGTTTTAAATATGCCAACAAAACGCTTGAGTAAAGCGCCTTGTCAGGAAGTGGTTTTAACAGGTGATGATGTCGATCTCACAAAAATTCCTGTTATGCATTGTTGGCCTGAAGATGCGGCACCTTTGATTACTTGGGGATTAACGGTGACTCGTGGCCCATTGAAAGAGCGCCAAAATCTCGGTATTTATCGCCAGCAGGTGCTGGGTAAAAATAAAGTGATTATGCGCTGGTTATCGCATCGTGGTGGTGCGTTAGATTTTCAAGAGTGGTGTCAAAAACATCCCGGTGAGCGATTCCCTGTTTCCGTAGCATTAGGGGCAGATCCTGCGACTATTTTAGGTGCAGTAACACCTGTACCAGATACCTTATCTGAATATGCATTCGCGGGTTTATTACGGGGCAATAAATCAGAAGTTGTAAAATGTCTTTCAAATGATCTTGAAGTCCCTGCAAGTGCTGAAATTATCCTTGAAGGTTACATTGAACCAGGCGAATTAGCCCCAGAAGGGCCATATGGTGATCACACAGGATATTATAATGAGATTGACTCTTTCCCTGTGTTTACCATTACGCATTTAACGCGCCGTAAAGATGCAATTTATCATTCAACCTATACAGGTCGTCCACCTGATGAACCCGCAGTATTAGGTGTTGCGTTGAATGAAGTGCTTGTTCCGATATTACAAAAACAGTTTCCTGAAATTGTCGATTTTTATCTACCTCCTGAAGGATGTTCTTACCGTTTAGCCGTTGTGACAATGAAGAAACAGTATGCGGGTCATGCTAAACGCGTAATGATGGGAGTTTGGTCTTACTTACGGCAATTTATGTACACCAAATTTGTGATTGTTTGCGATGATGATGTTAATGCAAGAGATTGGAAAGATGTGATTTGGGCAATTACGACCAGAATGGATCCTGCAAGAGATACCATTATGATGGAAAATACGCCTATTGATTATCTCGACTTCGCTTCACCTGTTTCAGGATTGGGATCAAAAATGGGTCTTGATGCGACGAACAAATGGCCGGGTGAGACAGATAGAGAATGGGGTAGGCCTATTGTGATGTCTGATGAAGTTAAGCAACGAGTCGATACTATTTGGGAACAGCTCGATATTCTTAAATAAGAACAGAGGAACAACATGGCAATATTGAATTGTAAAGTCTCACTTGTTGAGCCGATGACAGATACGGTTTATCGGGTAAGGCTATTACCTGATGGCGAATTTGATTTTCAGGCTGGACAATATCTTTTAGCTGTTATGGATGAGCGTGATAAACGTCCTTTTTCTATTGCATCTATACCTGAAAATAAAGACTTTATTGAACTTCATATTGGTGCGTCTGAACTCAATCTTTATGCGATGGCAGTGCTTGATGTGATATTAGAAAAACAGCAGCTTACCATTGATATTCCTCATGGGAATGCGTGGTTTCAAAAAGAGAGTCAACGTCCATTACTATTGATTGCTGGCGGTACAGGATTCTCTTATACCCATTCAATTCTATTGGCCGCGTTAGCTGAAAATCCTCAACGACCTATTACAATTTATTGGGGGGGAAGAGAAAGCGTTCATCTCTATGATCTCAATGAATTACAAGAATTATCAGAATTGCATCCATCGTTATCCGTTATTCCAGTTGTTGAACAGCCTGATGAGACTTGGCGTGGCCGCAAAGGTACGGTATTAACGGCAATAAGCGAAGATTTTGGTGATTTATCAGAATATGATATTTACATCGCAGGGCGTTTTGAAATGGCGAAAATAGCCAGAGATCGCTTTTGTAATGAGCGTAATGCAGATAAAACTCGCTTATTTAGCGATGCCTTTGAATTTATCTGATAAAACGATAGTACCCCGTTATTTGTTATTATTTTCGTTTTTAAAACCATAAAAAAACCCGCCCCTGACGGCGGGAAAATGGTTTCTAACCATGCAATCGAAAAGAATACGTTCCCCTAACGATCAGAGCGTGGATATACAGAATATCGTATTAAACACGTTCTATAATCGTTGCAATACCTTGTCCTAATCCAATACACATTGTGGCTAAGCCAAATTGTGCATCTTTACGCTCCATAATATTTAATAATGAAGTGGTTATTCGAGAGCCTGAACATCCTAAAGGATGCCCTAAGGCAATTGCTCCGCCATTTAAATTAATCTTGTCATCTATGCTATCGAGCAGATTCATTTTCTTCATACATGCTAATGACTGTGCGGCAAATGCTTCATTTAGCTCAAAAATATCAATATCACCTAATGTTAATCCTGCTTTTTTCAACGCGATTTCTGTTGCAGGAACAGGGCCATAACCCATAATTGCAGGATCACATCCTGTCACTGCCATAGAACGAATAATGGCACGAGGCTTTAAATTATGCTCTTTAGCATAACGTTCACTGGTGATAAACATGGCGGATGCACCATCAGAAACTGCGGATGAATTGCCTGCTGTAACAGAGCCCGTAGCAGGATCAAACACAGGTTTAAGCTGGGCTAATTCATCAAGGCTTGGGTTATAACGAATAACTTCATCATTTTTGACATTAATAAAATTACCTGTTGCATCATGACCATTAATCGCAATTATCTCATTATCAAAATAGCCTTGTTGCGTTGCAAGAGCCGCTAAATGATGAGAACGGTAAGCGAATTTATCTTGTTCTTCGCGTGAAATTTGGAATGATTTAGCCAGCATCTCTGCCGTTAATCCCATTGAAAATGAGGCTTTAGCGACAGAAAGATTAAGTGATGGATTAAAATCTGCATTATAAGTCATTGGTACGTGACCCATATGTTCAACACCGCCAATTAATGCTACTTGACTATCACCCAGCATAATTTGGCGTGCACCATCATGTAATGCTTGCATTGATGAACCACATAACCGATTAACTGTAACTGCCGGAACCTTGTGTGGAAGTTCAGCCAATAACGCCGCATTACGAGCAATATTAAAACCTTGCTCTAAAGTTTGTTGTACACAGCCCCAAATCACATCACCAATATCATTAGGATTAATATTCGGATTGCGTGTTAGTAGTGCTTGCATCAATTGTGCAGAGAGATTTTCCGCTCTGATATGGCGAAATGCACCACCTTTTGAGCGTCCCATTGGAGTACGAATACCATCAATTATGACAACCTTTTCCATTTCATATCTCCTTAAGCGAGTTCTCTGATGTTAACATCTACTTTTGCGGGCTTTGGATAATAGGTTTCGTTGCGTTGCGCTTTCTGTTTTAAGCTTTCAGGAATTTGATAAAGAGATCCTAATGAGGCGTATTGCTGTGCATCTGCAACAAATTGCGCTAATCCGATGGTATCAAGATAACGGAAGACACCTCCTCGGAAAGGAGGGAAGCCTAAGCCATAAACTAATGCAATATCAGCTTCTGCTGGTGAAGCAATAATACCTTCATCTAAACAACGGATAACTTCATTGATCATTGGGATCATCATGCGAGCGATAATTACATCTTGGCTAAACTCTTGTGTTTTGCCAGCATTTTGCTGAATAAGCGTTTGAATTTGACCATCAACAGATTTCTGCTTTTTACCCCGTTTATCAACTGTGTAATTATAGAAACCATGATTATTTTTCTGACCATATCGCTGTTGCTCATATAAAAGAGCAATAGCATCTCGTTCAATTGTACCCATTCTGTCAGGGAAACCCTGAGCCATTACGGCTTGAGCATGATTTGCCGTATCAATGCCTACAACATCAAGTAGGTACGCCGGTCCCATAGGCCAGCCAAATACTTTTTCCATCACTTTATCTACAGCAAGAAAATCAGCACCATCTCTTAGTAATAGAGAGAACCCAGCAAAATAAGGAAAGAGGACACGGTTTACAAAGAAACCAGGGCAATCATTAACGATAATTGGTGTTTTACCCATTTTACTGGCGTAACTGACAATACGGTTAATCGTCTCTTCACTGGTTTTTTCACCTTTTATGATTTCAACCAGTGGCATTCGATGAACTGGGTTAAAGAAGTGCATCCCACAGAAATTTTCAGGGCGCTTTAAGGATTTTGCGAGCAGGGAAATAGGGATCGTAGAGGTATTTGACGCAAGTACCGCGTGATCGGCTAATAGTGCTTCTGTTTCTGCGAGTACAGTTGCTTTTACTTTGGGATTTTCAACAACGGCTTCAACCACAACATCCGCATCACTGACAGAAACATAATTCAATGTAGGTTGAATAGAGGCGAGCGTTTTTGCCATATCTACGGCACTCATTCGACCTTTTTCTTGGCGTTTTTGTAATAGGCTTAACGCTTCATTCATACCAAGCTCAAGGGATTTTTGGTTAATATCTTTCATTACAACGGGAATACCTTTTAAGGCAGATTGGTAGGATATTCCACCGCCCATTATCCCAGCGCCTAAGACCGCCGCTTGTTTAGGTAATTCAGCATGACGTTTTTTCGTGATATTTTTGACATACTGATCATTAAGGAAAATACCGACTAAGGCTTTTGCAACATCAGTACGTGTGAGTTTGACAAAATTTTCAGTTTCGATAGCCAGTGCTTCATCTCTATTTAGAAATGCCGCTTTTTCAATAGTTCTTACTGCCGTGATCGGTGCTGGATAGTGAGGGCCTACTACTTTCATCACCATACCTTTAGCCACACTGAAAGACATTTTATGTTCAAGCTCTGTCAGTCTTAATGGTGCTATTTTTGGATGACGTGCAGCTTTCCAATCAATTTTGCCTTCAATTGCTTGCTCGATTAGCGAAATAGCACTTTCTTTTAAATTTTCTAGAGGGACAATTGCTTGGATTAATCCATTTTTAAGTGCAGTTTGGGCATCAACATCTTTACCAGCAGTAATAATTTCTAATGCGTTATCGACACCAATCAAACGAGGAAGGCGTACTGAACCGCCAAAGCCCGGCATGATCCCAAGTTTTGTTTCTGGTAAACCGATACGTAAATCAGGAGAAGCAATACGAAAATCAGTAGCAAGTACGCACTCGCAACCACCGCCAAGGGCATAGCCATTGATAGCAGAAACGGTAGGAACAGGTAGGTCTTCAAGTCGACTAAAAATCTGATTAGAGAAGTGTAGCCACTGAGTTAATTCTTCTTCAGGGGCATCAAAAAGGGATAAAAACTCGGTAATATCAGCACCGACAATAAAAGCCGGTTTTTCGGAACGCAAGATAACACCTTTCAGGCCTGGTGTTGCTTCTAATACGGTTAAAGCTTCACTTAGCATTGCAACCGTTTTGGTATCTAATTTGTTAATAGAACCTTTGGCGTTAAAAATGAGTTCAACAATACCTTGTTTCACCCAATCGGCTTGAATATTTTCGCTTTGATAGAGCATTTGTATTCTCCCTAAATGTATAGACTGGTATGACCAGATAATAAGAGTGTGAATACTATGTTAAATAAATGCAAATATTTGATTAAAAAACTGCAAGGGTGATCACAGTGAAATTATTCAACTTATTGAATTCTATGTTGTTGCTCAGTTTGATAAAACGAGGGGAGATAAATCGGTAATAATCTATTTTTGTTATGGGGTTAGCCACTCAAAGAGTTGGCGTGTTAAGCTGAATCATTAACAATGAATAAGATAAGGTAATTAATAATGGAAAAATTGCTCTCTCTGTACCAAGAACATATCAAAACTCTACAAAATCGTACTCGTGATGCTTTATCCAGACACCATCTTGATTCGGTATTAATTCATTCTGGTGAACCTATCCGTGTTTTCCTTGATGACAGTGATTACCCTTTTAAAGTGAATGCTCATTTTAAAGCATGGGTGCCTGTAACAGATGTACCACATTGTTGGTTATTAGCGGATGGTGTTAATAAACCTAAATTATGGTTCTATTCCCCAGTTGACTATTGGCACAGTGTTGAAGCTTTACCAAGTAGCTATTGGACTCATGAAGTTGAGTTAATTCATCTTAAAAATGTTGATGATATTCAGAAAGAGCTAGCACCTTATATTAATAAAAATACCGCTTATATTGGTCCAAATATACAGCGAGCAGAATCATTAGGTGTGAGTATTGGTAATATCAACAATCAATCTCTTCTTAATTATTATCATTATTACCGCGCCTATAAAACAGGTTATGAATTAGCTTGTATGCGTGAAGCACAAAAAATGGCCGTCAACGGACATATTGCCGCTCATGAAGCTTTTCAAGCTGGATTAAGTGAGTTTGATATTAATATGGCGTATTTAATGGCTACGGGTCATCGTGATACCGATGTTCCTTACGGCAATATTGTCGCATTAAATGAACACGCCGCTGTTTTGCACTACACCAAATTAGATCATGAATCACCAGATGAATATCGTAGTTTCCTTATTGATGCCGGTGCAGAGTATAATGGCTACGCAGCAGATATCACTCGTACTTATAGCGCAAAAGAAAATCATGAATTTACTTCATTAGTTAAAGATATGAATGATGCGCAACAAGCGCTGATTGCAACGATGAAAGCGGGTGTGCGTTATACTGAATACCATGTTCAAATGCATCGACGTATTGCTGGGCTACTTAATAAATACGGTATTGTTAAAGGTGTGAGTGAAGAAGAGATGGTGAGTGCTGGATTAACTACACCATTTTTACCTCATGGCTTAGGGCATGCTTTAGGTCTGCAAGTTCATGATGCAGCTGGATTTATGCAAGATGATAAAGGAACCCACTTAGCGGCTCCTGCAATGTATCCATTCTTACGTTGTACACGTATTGTTGAACCAGGCATGGTATTAACAATTGAACCTGGATTTTACTTTATCGACTCTCTGCTAGAGCCTTGGAAAGAAGGAAAATACAGTACTCATTTCAATTGGAAGCTTATTGAGCATTTCAAACCATTTGGTGGTATTCGTATTGAAGATAATATTATTATCCACGATAACAAAATTGAAAATATGACTAGAGACTTACACTTAGCCTGATGAAAGCGTATTTGATCCCCGCTGAAACCGTAGAATTCAGTGAAGAAATAAAGAAGAGTCGTTTTATTACATTTATTGCTCACACTGAAGGTATTGATGCAGCAAAAGCGTATATCCAGTCTATCAAAGAACAATTTCCTGATGCCCGGCACCACTGTTGGGCTTTTGTTGCAGGAAGACCCGATGACTCACAACAATTAGGTTTTTCTGATGATGGTGAGCCAACAGGTACTGCGGGAAAACCTATTCTTGCACCTCTTTTAGGGAGTGGAATGGGAGAAGTTACTGCAGTGGTTGTTCGGTATTTCGGTGGGATCAAATTAGGAACTGGTGGGTTAGTTAGAGCTTATGGCAGTGGTGTTCAACAAGCATTAAAGCTTTTGCCAACAAAAACGAAAGTGCCACAGTTGCGTTTTAGTGTAGCGTGTGAATATTCACTGGTTTCATTACTTGAACAAGTTGTTGAACAATATCAGGGGCAAGTACTTTCAAGTGAATATACTGATAAAGTCACTTTTATACTTTCATTGCCTGCCGTGCATAGCGGTGAAGTTGAAGTTAAACTACGTGATATAAGTCGTGGCAGTATGCAATTAATCCCGTTAGATAAAAATGAATAATCTTTGCTACCAAGGAAATCGCTAAATGCATTTTCGTTCAATAACCCGTATTGTCGGACTGCTTGTTATCTTATTTTCTGTCACGATGATCATTCCTGGTATTGTTGCATTAATATATCGAGATGGTGCAGGGCGTGCATTTAGCCAAACATTTATTGTAGCCTTGATCATTGGGTTAATGCTGTGGATCCCCAATCGACATAAAAAAAGTGAGCTTAAGCCTAAAGAAGGCTTTCTTATTGTTGTCTTATTTTGGACGGTACTGGGTAGTGTAGGGGCATTGCCGTTTATCTTTTCTGAGCAACCTCATCTTTCTATTACTGATGCCTTTTTTGAATCTTTCTCTGGACTGACTACAACAGGAGCCACAACGCTTGTAGGGCTAGATTCATTACCTAAAGCTATTCTGTTTTATCGCCAAATGCTCCAATGGTTAGGAGGAATGGGGATCATCGTATTAGCTGTCGCTATTCTCCCTCTTTTAGGTGTTGGGGGAATGCAGTTATATCGCGCAGAAATGCCAGGTCCATTGAAAGATAACAAAATGCGACCTCGAATTGCAGAAACAGCGAAAGCACTTTGGCTTATCTATGTCTTATTAACGATCATTTGTGCCTTAGCATTATGGATTGCGGGCATGGATGTGTTTGATGCTATTTCTCATAGCTTTTCAACTATTGCAATTGGTGGGTTTTCTACTCACGATGCCAGTATTGGTTATTTTAATAGCCCAACCATTAACATCATTATTGGTGTATTTCTTCTGATTTCTGGTTGTAACTTTGGTTTGCACTTTGCCGTACTAACGGGAAGAAGCTTAAATATTTATTGGCGTGATCCTGAATTTCGTATGTTTATCTCAATTCAATTGGGATTAGTCATTATCTGTAGCGGTATTCTATGGCTTTATTCTGTATACGACACAGGATGGATAACCATAAACCAGGCTTTTTTCCAAGTTGTCTCTATGGCGACAACTGCGGGATTTGCCACGGATAGCTTTGCACAATGGCCTGCATTTTTGCCTCTTCTATTATTATGCTCGGCGTTTATTGGTGGCTGTGCAGGATCAACGGGTGGGGGATTGAAAGTCATTCGTATCTTGCTTTTATTCCTACAAGGGAATCGTGAATTAAAACGTCTTGTTCACCCAAATGCGGTTTATACCATCAAACTTGGTCACCGAGCATTACCCGAACGTATTATTGAAGCTGTGTGGGGATTTTTCTCCGCTTATGCGCTGGTCTTTATTATTAGCTTAATGTTGTTGATAGCAACAGGCGTTGATGAATTTTCTGCATTTTCTGCTATTGCCACTACATTAAATAATCTTGGTCCTGGATTAGGGATTGTCGCCGATAACTTCACGACAATGAATCCAGCTGCAAAATGGATATTGGTCGTGACAATGTTATTTGGGCGACTAGAAGTTTTCACTCTATTGGTTTTATTTACCCCAACGTTTTGGCGTGATTAACCTAATACAAGGAGTAATGTATGAGCGCGCTATTGTTGTATTGTAGTACTGATGGTCAAACTAAAAAAATAATGACACAAATCGCGAATGAATTAAGACAACACGGTCATGAATGTGATGTGAGAGATTTAACCTCTGTTCAGCAGAGTTTAAATTTATCTGCTTATAATAAAGTCTTAGTGGGCGCTTCGATTCGTTATGGTTACTTTAATAAAGCGCTCGATAAATTTATCACTCGTCATCTTGCACAATTGAATAGTATGCCGTCCGCATTCTTTGGCGTTAATCTTACGGCAAGAAAAGCAGAAAAGAATACACCCGAGACGAATGCTTATATGCGTAAGTTTTTAGATAAGACTCCATGGAAACCAACGTTAACGGGTGTCTTTGCTGGCGCACTTTTTTATCCTCGTTATAAATGGATTGATAGAGTTATGATCCAATTAATTATGAAGATGACTAAAGGTGAAACGGATCCTACAAAAGAAATTGAATATACTGATTGGAATAAAGTAAGCGAATTTGCGGCGCATTTTGCTAAAATTGAGTGATATTTAATCTTTACTGTGGGGTTTTTATACGTCTTGTTGGAGTTTTGAACGAACAGTAAATTATTTTAAAA